>NZ_JASCPM010000026.1:0-68463 GCF_029960215.1 Pseudomonas sp. PS01301
GAGGAGCTGGTGGAGGAGGTGGAGCTGGATCTGGTGCAGGTGCAGGAGCAGGAGCAGGAGCAGGAGCAGGAGCACCAAAGCCTTGTGGGCTTTGGAATCAAAAGCAACAGCAGACCAGATCTAGAGCAGGTCAAGAGCAGGTCAAGAGCAGGTCAAGAGCAGGTCAAGAGCAGTCAAAGCCTTGTGGGCTTTGACACCAAGCAGGGGTGTGTCTAGAAAATCACCGCCGAATAGATAGTGTCGCGCACCAAAGTCGGTGACGGCTCGTTGCTCATCATGATGCCCAGTACCACCACTTCGACCAGTACCGCCGAGAGGGTGAGGATCATGGTGCCGTAGGGGTCGCCGAATTTTTCGGCAAGCAATTCGGCATGTCCCGCCACGCGCACCGAGGCGAAGATGATCGCCACGACCAGGGCGATGCCTGCGCCCAATGCCACGCCTTGGCCGTGGCTGAGCAGGTAGTGCTCGGCCGGAAAGGCGACGCATGCGGCGATCACCGCCAGAAGTAGAAATTTTTCCTGCTTGAGTAACGCGATCATGGCCTGCCTTCGCTGATTGCTGCGACCTGTGCCGCGGTAAGTAACTGGATGTAACAAGAATCAGCGGATCAGAGTGTGCGATCACGGCAAAGGTTCAGGGCCGGGCCTGTGCCTGGGCCACCAGCCAGTCATGGATGGCGCGTCGGGTGGGGGTATTGAGGGCGCCTTCGCGGTACGCCAGCACGTATTTCTTGCGCGCCTGGATGGGCCACCCGAACGGCACGATCAGCGAGCCTTGTTCCAGTTCGTCGGTGATCAGTGCCCGGCGCGCGATGGCCACGCCCATGCCCATGCGCGCGGCGTCGATGGTCAGGTGGTTGCGATTGAAGGTGTGCCCACGGCGCACGTCGATGCCTTCGGCGCCGATGGCCGAGAGGTAGAACTCCCACTCCGCGTATTCATAGCTGCCACGCCAGGCGGTGATGTCGTGCAGCAACGGGAAGTGAACCAGTTGGCCTGGGCTGTCCAAAGGCGGCCGACCTTCGAGCAGCAGCGGCGAGCAGACCGGGAACAACTCTTCCTCCAGCAAGGGCGTGGTGACCAGGCCGGGGTAGCTGCCATCGTTGAGGTCGATGGCCAGATCGAAGTCATCGTCGCGCAGGGAGCCGCTGCTGTCTTCGGCGATCACGCGCAACTGCAGCTCGGGAAATGCCCGTTCCAGGCTGGGTAGCCGTGGCATCAGCCACTTGCTCAAAAAGGAGGGAATGCTGCGCAGCTTGAACACCCCGCCGATCGCTCCGGAATGCAACAGCCGCAATTCTTCGTCGATGCGGCTGTGCACTTCGTTGGCAACCACGGCAAGCCGCTGGCCCTGTGCAGTCAGTTGCAGACCGCGACCCACGCGGTGGAACAGTGGAAAGCCGAGCCGATCTTCCAATTGCTTCATCTGCTGGCTGATGGCACCGGGGGTGACATGCAGTTCATCGGCGCAGCGGGTGAAGGACAAATGCCGCGCGGCGCAGGCGAACACTTGCAGCCAGGCGTGCATTTGGGCATTGAGGATTTTGCTCATCGGTGAGCCCCGCTAAACAATGACTTAGTAAGTATCGTTTGTCTGAAATGTCTGTCAGCTCAAAGATAAGGCACGAGTGTATAGAGAGAGAATGGGGCAGACATGGCTATCAGCGTATTCGACATGTTCAAGATCGGCATCGGGCCCTCCAGTTCCCATACGGTGGGTCCGATGCGCGCCGCTGCCCTGTTTGCCAAACACCTGAACGAACACGGCATGGCGCCTTTGGTGGAGCGTATCGAAGTCCGTCTGTATGGCTCGCTATCGGCGACCGGCGTGGGCCATGGCAGCGACCGCGCCACCCTGATGGGCTTGATGGGTGAATGGCCGGACCGAGTCGACCCGCAAACCGTAGGGCCACGGGTGGACGAGGTGATCCAGCGGCAGTGCCTGCACCTGGGCGAGCACGCGATCCACTTCGACTGGCAACGCGACATGCTGTTGCTCGATGAGAGCCTGCCCTACCACCCCAATGGCATGACCTTGCTGGCGCATCTGCAGAACGGCGAGGTGCACGAGCAGACCTACTACTCGGTCGGCGGCGGTTTCGTGATCGATGCCGAGCAGGCTGCCAGCGGTGTGCTGGACAACGACACCACGGCCCTGCCCTACGATTTCTCGTCGGCGGCGCAGTTGTTGAGTTTGTGCAAACGCACCGGCCTGAGCATCTCGGCGCTGATGATGGAGAACGAAAAAGCCTGGCGCTCCGAAGAGCAGATCCGCGAACAGCTGGCGGTGATCTGGCAGGCGATGCAGGCCTGCGTGGACAAGGGGCTGACCGGGCAAGGCATTCTGCCCGGTGGGCTGAATGTGCGGCGCCGCGCCTATCGGTTGCACCAGAACCTGCAGGAGATCGGCAAGCCCAACGTCATCGGTTCGACCTTGAGTGCCATGGAGTGGGTGAACGTCTTCGCCCTGGCGGTGAACGAGGAGAATGCCGCCGGCGGGCGCATGGTGACTGCTCCTACCAATGGCGCGGCCGGTATCATTCCGGCGGTGCTGCACTACTACATGAAGTTCTGCCCTGAAGCGTCGGCCGACGACGTGGTGCGCTTCTTCCTGGCCGCCGCTGCGGTGGGCATTCTGTGCAAGAAGAACGCTTCGATTTCCGGTGCCGAGGTGGGCTGCCAGGGCGAGGTCGGTTCGGCCTGCGCGATGGCCGCCGCAGGCCTGGCCGAAGTGCTGGGAGCCACACCGGAGCAGGTCGAGAACGCGGCGGAAATCGGTCTGGAGCACAACCTCGGGCTGACTTGCGATCCGGTCGGCGGCCTGGTTCAGGTGCCATGCATCGAGCGCAATGCGATTGCCGCGGTCAAGGCGATCAACGCCGCGCAAATGGCGCTGCGCGGTGATGGCGAGCACTTCATCTCCCTGGATCACGCCATCCGCACCATGCGTGACACTGGCGCCGACATGCACGACAAGTACAAGGAAACCTCGCGCGGGGGTTTGGCGGTCAATCTGGTGGAATGTTGAGCTGCCTGTTGTGTAAAAGAGAATGTTTTTTGATCGCAACAGCCTGATATGGAATAGTACCCGCCGTTTTTGCGCGCCTGCCCAGCGCGCAGGTTTCACAGCGAAGGTATTTGTCCATGCGCAGTTCCCGCCTCATCTCCATGATCGCCATCGGTGCCCTGGCCCTGTGCGCCAGGCTGGCCGTCGCCGCACCCATCGATATCGATGACGGTCAGCACACCGTCCATCTGCCCCAGGCGCCACAACGTGTGGTGGTGCTGGAGTTTTCCTTTCTCGACAGCCTTGCGGCGGTGGGTGTCACGCCAGTGGGGGCCGCCGATGACGGCGATGCCAACCGCGTGTTGCCACGAGTACGCAAGGCCATCGGCCAATGGACGTCGGTGGGCTTGCGCGCGCAGCCCAGCATCGAGCAGATCGCACGGCTCAAGCCCGACCTGGTCATCGCCGACCTCAACCGTCACCAGGCGCTGTACAACGACCTGGCGAGCCTGGCACCGACCCTGCTGCTGCCATCGCGTGGGGAAGACTACGAAGGCAGCCTGAAGTCAGCCGAACTGATCGGCCAGGCGCTGGGCAAGCGCGAGGCGATGCAAGCGCGGATCGCCCAGAACCGTCGCAGCCTCGCCGACATCGCCGGGAAGGTGCCTGCCGGGACCAAAGTGCTGTTCGGTGTGGCTCGGGAAGACAGCTTTTCCGTGCACGGCCCCCATTCCTATGCGGGCAGCGTATTGGCGGCTATCGGTTTGCAGGTTCCGCCGGTGCGCAGCAATGCAGCACCGACCGAGTTCGTCAGCCTGGAGCAATTGCTGGCGCTGGACCCTGCCTGGCTATTGGTCGGCCACTACCGGCATCCGAGCCTGGTCGACACCTGGAGCCAGCAGCCTCTGTGGCAAGTGCTGGGCGCGGTGCGCAATCACCAGGTCGCGGAAGTCGACGGTGACACCTGGGCACGCAACCGTGGGGTGATGGCGTCCGAGCAGATTGCCGAGGATGCATTGGCCATTCTCAAGGGCGGCAAAGCCGCCATGACGCCCTGAATGAGGCGTGGATGGGCGATGGCGCTGGGCGTGGTGACCGTCGCCGGGCTGTTCTGGATCTCTCTTTATGCCTGGTCGCCGTTCACGATCAGTCAGGCTGATGCGTTCAACGGTTTGTTCAGTCAAGGCCGCGAGGGCGGCAACATGGCCTATATCGTTGCCCAACTGCGGGTGCCGCGAGCACTGTGTGCGGCCTTGGTCGGTGCCTGCCTGGGGCTGGCGGGCGCATTGATGCAGGGCATTACCCGCAATCGCCTGGCGTCGCCGTCACTGTTCGGCGTCACGGCCGGTGCTGCGCTTGGGCTGGCGTTGTTCTCCACGGGGCTGGTGGCCCTGCCGTTTGCCGGTGGTGCGCTGCTGATGACGTGCCTGGGTGGTGCCTTGGCCTGGGTGATCGTCTTCAGCCTGGGCGGCGCCTGGTCGCCGACGGCCGCGCAAGGCCGACTGGTGCTCGCCGGCGTCACGGTGGCGGCACTGTGCGCGGCGCTGACGCGGTTGACCGTGATACTGGTCGAGACGCAGGCACAGAGCGTGCTCAACTGGCTGGCCGGGTCACTGGCCAACGTGGGTGCCGCGCAACTGCAGTTGCTTTGGCCTTGCACCTTGGTGGGCGCCGTGTGGGCCATGTTCTGTGCGCCGCGTCTGAACCTGGTGAACCTGGGCGAGGATGCGGCGCGCTCGCTGGGGGTTGGCATCGCCAGCCTGCGCCTGCAGGTGTTCTTCGTCAGCCTGCTGCTGGTGGGTGCAAGCGTTTGTGCGGTTGGCCCGATCGGTTTCGTGGGGCTGATCGCGCCGAACATCGCTCGACAATACCTGGGCAACGACTATCGCTGGCTGATGCCGGCCAGCGCCCTGCTGGGAGCGGCGATCGTGCTGGCGGCCGACCTTGTCAGCCGCGCCGTGGCCTTCCCGGCGGAAACGCCGGCCGGGGTGGTGACCGCCCTGATCGGCGCACCGTTCTTCCTGTACCTTGCCAGGCGCACGCAATGACTCGGCCCTACCCTCGCCTGCTGATCCTGCTTGCGCTGGTGCTGGCGGCCCTGTGGCTGAGCCTGAGCGCCGGCACGTCCTGGCTGGCGCCGGGCACGGTATTCGATCGTCTGATGGCCCACGATGCGCTGGACTTCGAGGTATGGAACCATCGCCTTCCACGCGCACTGATCGCCATCCTCACCGGCAGCGCCCTGGGCCTGGCCGGTGCCCTGGTGCAGGGGGTGATCCGTAACCCGCTGGCCTCGCCGGAGATTCTGGGGGTGACCCAGGGCGCCGGGCTGGCCCTGACCATCGCCATCATCGCTTTTCCGCAGTTGCCCTTCACCTGGCTGCCTCTGGTTGCAGGGATGGGCGGCGCTGGCGGCGCGCTGCTGCTGGCGCTGTACAACAGCGGCGTGAGTTTTTCCGGCGTGCGCTTTGCGTTGTCCGGGGTAGCGATCGCCGTTACTTTGTCCAGCGTCACCGAGTTTCTGATCCTGTCCCATCCGCTGGACATCAACACCGCCTTGCTCGCCCTGACCGGCAGCCTGTGGAGTCGCAATTGGCATCACGTCGAGCTGGCGCTGCCGTTTCTGCTGCTGATGCCGTTGGCACTGGGCCTGGCAAAACCGCTGAACCTGATCGGCCTGGGCGACGAGGCGGCGCACAGCCTGGGCACGGCGCTTGCGCGTACGCGCTGGCTGGCGATGGGCATGGCGGTGCTGTTGAGCAGCCTGGGCGTGGGAATCATCGGGCCGGTGGGTTTTCTAGGGCTGGTGGCTCCGCACATGGCACGGCGACTGGTGGGTGGGCATCATCAGCACCTGCTGCCGGCTGCCATGCTGGTCGGCGCACTGCTGCTGGTGCTGGCCGACACTTTGGGACGCACGCTGATAGCTCCCAGCGAGATCCCGGCGGGCATCTTGACCGCGGTGATCGGCGCTCCCTACTTTCTCTGGCTGCTGGCACGCTTCAAGGGCTGACATCATGAGCATCATCAAGGCCGACGGCGTCGACATCGGCTACGGCGCCAAGCCTATCGTTCGCAACCTCTCGTTCACCCCGCCCGCCGGGCAGGTCACTGCGCTGATCGGCCCCAACGGCTGCGGCAAATCGACCTTGCTCAAGGCGCTGGCACGCATCATCACGCCGCAGTCGGGCACCGTGAGCCTGGACGGCCAGGCGTACGCGCAACTGTCGTCGCGGACGCTGGCGCGACAGGTCGCGTTTCTGCCGCAGGTGCTGCCCATCCCCGAAGGGGTCAGTGTGGCCCAATTGGTGGCTTATGGACGCAGCCCGCACAACAGCTTCTGGGGACGCCTGAGCGGCGCGGACCGTGGCGCCGTGGATCAGGCCCTGCAGCGCATGGGCCTGGAAGCGCTCGCCGATACTGCCCTGGCGGACCTCTCCGGTGGCCAGCGGCAACGGGCCTGGCTGGCCATGGTGCTGGCGCAGAATACCCCGGTGGTGCTGCTCGACGAGCCCACGACCTATCTGGACATCAGCCATCAGGTCGAGCTGCTCGATCTGATGCGCGAGCTGGCGGCCGAAGGCAAGACCGTGGTCACCGTGCTGCACGACATCAACCAGGCGTGCCGCTACGCCGATCATCTGGCGGTGATGCATCAAGGTCGCCTGGTGGCTGATGGCACGCCTGCGCAGGTCGTCGATGCCGAGTTGATGCAGCGGGTGTTCGAGGTGCGGGTGCAGGTCATCCGCGAACCGGTGGCGGGCACGCCGATGTGTGTGGTGGAAAAGAGCACCCGCGCGCCAACCTGAACCGACCCTGCCTGGCCGAGCGTCGGCGCGAAGGTGTCGTCCGGCCCTGCGCGGCTGCGGGTGAGGGTCAATACCTGTAGAATTGGCCACGATTGCACCTGATGAGAGAATGAAAACACCATGTACGACTGGCTCAATGCCTTGCCCAAGGCCGAACTGCACATGCACCTGGAAGGCTCGCTGGAACCCGAGCTGCTGTTCGCCCTGGCCGAGCGCAACAAGATCGCATTGCCCTGGAATGATGTAGAGGCGCTGCGCGGAGCCTATGCGTTCAACAACCTGCAGGAGTTTCTCGACCTGTATTACCGCGGTGCCGATGTGCTGCGCACCGAGCAGGATTTTTACGACCTGACCTGGGCCTACCTGCTGCGTTGCCAGGCCCAGAACGTCGTGCACACCGAACCGTTCTTCGACCCGCAGACCCATACCGACCGTGGCATTGCCTTCGAGACCGTGCTGGGCGGCATCACCGCTGCACTCAATGATGGCCGTACCCGACTAGGCGTCGACAGCGGTCTGATCCTGAGCTTCCTGCGCCACCTGAGTGAAGACGAAGCACAGAAGACCCTGGACCAGGCACTGCCCTTCCGCGATGCTTTCGTGGCCGTGGGGCTGGACAGTTCCGAGATGGGCCATCCGCCGAGCAAGTTCCAGCGTGTGTTCGACCGTGCCCGCGACGAGGGCTTCCTGACCGTGGCCCATGCGGGCGAGGAAGGTCCACCGGAGTACATCTGGGAAGCCCTGGACCTGCTCAAGATCCAGCGCATCGACCACGGCGTGCGGGCCATCGAGGATGAGCGGCTGATGCAGCGCATCATCGACGAGCAGATCCCGCTGACCGTGTGCCCGCTTTCCAACACCAAACTGTGCGTGTTCGATCACATGGGCCAGCACAACATTCTCGACATGCTCGAGCGTGGCGTGAAGGTCACGGTCAATTCCGATGATCCGGCCTATTTCGGTGGCTACGTCACCGAGAACTATCACGCGCTGCACACCCATCTGGGCATGACCGAGGACCAGGCCCGGCGCCTGGCGCAGAACAGCCTGGATGCACGCCTGATCAAGCAATGAGGCTGGCGGCGTCGAAACGCCGCCCGTTGTCATCGGTCAAATGCCCTGTCAGGTGCCCAGGCGGCCGATCTCGATCATGCCCAGCCGGGTCACCTGCAACGAACGGCTGTCTTCATTGAGCTTGAGCCAGCCCGACTGCAGAAACAGGGTCAGCAGTCCTGCACCCAGTGCGCCACCCAGGTGCGGGCGCTGGGTGCTCCAGTCGCAGCAGCTGTTCAGTGGTTGGCGCTCGCGATTGACCAGCGCCTGGGTGTAGATGCCTCGGCTGGCCAAACGGCTGCTGCCGAGCGCGGTGACTTCCAGGCGTTGCTCATAGTGCTCGAGCCAGCCGTTTTCGACCATGCGCTGGAACAGGTCGGCCGCCAGCACGCCCCCCAGATGATCGCCACACAGACGTACTTGATGCAGCGCCCTGGGCGAGCATGGCTTGGGTACGCTGATCGGCGCCGCCGTTCCTGTCTTGGCCTGCACCAGGGATACGCTGGCCAGCGCTTCCACGGCGGCCCCCACTTCTGGCTTGGCCAGGCGGAAGAAGCGCTTGCGCCCGCGGGCTTCGAACGTCAGCAGACCGCCGGCCGACAGCCGCGCCAGA
Organism: Pseudomonas sp. PS01301; assembly: GCF_029960215.1. Classification (NCBI taxonomy): domain Bacteria; kingdom Pseudomonadati; phylum Pseudomonadota; class Gammaproteobacteria; order Pseudomonadales; family Pseudomonadaceae; genus Pseudomonas; species Pseudomonas sp. PS01301. Next base: position 8,485 of record NZ_JASCPM010000026.1, read on the forward strand.
TGCGCGCCGGCCGAAGATGCCGACACACCTGCCAGCGATGCCAGCTCATCGGCGCCCCGCGTGGTACCGTCGATGAGGGCCCAGAGCATCGCGCTACGTTTGGGGTCGGCCAGCAATGTGGCGATCCTGCTGATGCAAGGTGTTGGTGGCATGTATTCACTCCCTGTGGAAACGTTCGTCAATCTGGCAATGGTTGCCGGGGTGATTATATGCACCCTTCCGTTGTACGGAATTGGGTGAAATCGTCGAGGCTGACCCTTGAATGCGAGGGATATGCAATACCCCGTACTTGTATTTACCGTGGTTACCGGCGGCAATTTCCAAGACATTTGCTCAAGTGCCCGCAACGTATCGCTCGTTTGCCGAAACGGCGATCGAAGACAGGGCTTAGGGCAGGCAAGACCCCACACCCCACACGGACTTTTCCCGCAATGTCCGTCCTTGCAGACCTACATGATTGTCTTAGGTGGAGTGCCCCACCGTCAGTCCGACGGGCAGCCGGGCCATGCTCGCATGCTCCGAATGAGGATTACACTGGGCCCTCATCTCGAACCCGAGGACATCACAATGAACGTTCTTCTTTCTGAGTTGAAGCAGCCACGTGGCACCCGCTGGCAAGTGAGCATGGACCAGCACGTGGTGTCTTTTCGCAGCGAAGCCGAGGCACGAGCGTTCATCGCCACGCTCGAAGCTCGCCTGCAGGCGCCCCACGGCCTGCCGCAGGTGCGGCAGGCCAGTACCGGCTAGGCGGCTGTCTGCTGGTCGCAGCGCTGCTGGCAGCGGCGAGTCAGTAGCGCCGCGCAAACGGCAAGCAGGCCGCAGCCGGCGATCACCCAGGCCATTGGCATGGCGGTGCCGTCGTGCAGTACGCCCACCAAAGAAGCAGTGGCGGCAGCAAGGCTGAACTGCAGGCAGCCCAACAGGGCCGATGCGCTGCCGGCGCGTGAACCCTGGCCGCTCATGGCGCAGGCGGAGGCATTGGGGATGATCCCGCCCAGGCTCGCCAGACAGACGAACAGCGGAATCAACAGTGGCCATAGTGCCGTTGTCCTCAGCGCGCTGAGGGCGAGAAGCACGGCGCCCGCTGCCATGTAGATCCACACGGTGCGTGACAGCAGCCACGCCGGGCCGCGACGGGACAGCAGGCGGGCGTTGACCTGCGCCATCAGGATGAACCCTGCGGCGTTACTGCCAAACAGCCAGCCGTAGTGCTCGGCCGGCACGCCGTAGAGCTTGATGAACACGAAGGGTGAACCGGCGATGTAGGCGAACATGCCGGCCATGGCGATCCCGCCGGTCAGCGCATGGCCCATGAACACCGGATCCATGAGCAATCCACCGTACAGCTTCGGCGCGCCGCTGAGCGGGCGTCTCGGCCTGTCCGCCGGCATGCTTTCGGGCAGGCCGAGGGCGACGGCCAGGGTGCAGGCGGCGCTGAACAGGGTGAGCACGATGAAGATCCACTGCCAGCCCCAACCGTTTACCAGGACACCCCCGAGCAGGGGTGCCAGGATGGGCGCCAGACCCATGACCAGCATCAGTTGCGAGAAGACCTTGGCCGATCCGACCGCATCGCATTTGTCGCTGACGATGGCACGGGCCAGCACCATGCCAGCGCAACCGCCCAGGGCCTGGACGAATCGGGCGGCGATCAGCCACTCCAGGGTAGGTGCGAAAGCGCACGCCAACGAGGCCAGAGTGAACAGCGAAACGCCCACGAGCAACGGGACCCGGCGACCGAAACGGTCGGCTACGGGGCCATAGATCAATTGGCCGATCGAAAGGCCCAGGAAGTAGGCCGCCAGGGTGGTCTGGATGTGTTTTTCGTCAGTGGCGAAGGCCAGCGCCATGGCGGGGAAGCCAGGCAGGTAGAAGTCGATCGCCAGGGGCCCGAACGCGCTGAGCGCCCCCAGGATCAGGATGGTTTTGAAGTTCATCGGGTATTCTTTATGTCCAGGCAATACAGGCGACCTAGTCTAACCGGGTTGCGCGGGGATCGGGGTGAAGGTTCCGTCTGGGGAGGTTGCACATGGGCGACAGCGGTTGCGGTGGGTCAGGGGGGCCGCGTTGCGGCCGGACGCGGCTTGCACCGCTGCTACAGGGGACGGTTTCGCCCGTAGTAGCGGTGCGTGCGGTGGGTTATGCGGGGGTTGCGCTGTAGCCTTCTTCGGCGATCAGCTGGATGATTCGCTCGGGCGGCAGCTGGGTGTTGGTTTCGACCTTGCCCGCTGCCAGGTCTATCTGAACCTCGGCAGCCGGGTCTTGGGCGGTGATCGCTTGGGTTACGGCGCGTACGCAATGGCCGCAAGTCATGCCTTGCACGTTGAACTGTTGCATGGGTGGTACCTCGCTGAACGGGATTGCAGTCATTCTCAACCTTGCCATCGGGGCAAGGTCAAGTTTCGGCCGGTCCGGCCGGGCTGGAATTCCTCAGATCACTCGTCCAAGCTGGACGCTGACCCTACTGGCAGGAGAGATTCGATGCGCCCGATGATTCCATGGCTGTTCGGGATGTGTGCCCTGGCGGCACAAAGCTGTTGGGCCGGTGCGGGTACCGGGCAGCCGTACGGCATTCTGATCGTTTCCCGGGAGCGACTGGAAGTCGCCACGTCCTGCGAGATCGGGGTCTACCTGCAGGATCAACTGGTCGGCCGGCTGTTTCAAGAACAGGCCACCTCCTTCAACCTGCCGCCCGGCCCCGTGTCGGTGGGTCTGCGTCAGCTGCCTGGACAGACGCCCGGGTGCGCGCCAGGCATGACCGAATACAAACCGGTAATCGTGACCCTGCAGGCCGGACAGATCCAGAAATTCCGCATTGCAGCAGGCAGTGCCGGCCTGTACCTCAAGCCCGAGCCGCTGGAGTATTGACCTTGTCCAAGGGGTAGGGTTGATACTGGCGCAAACGCTACCGAGGACATTCCAACCATGAACATTGGCCAGGCCGCCCGTGAAAGCGGCCTCAGCGCAAAAATGATCCGCTATTACGAGTCTATCGGGCTGCTCGCGCCAGCACTGCGCAGCGACAGCGGATACCGCCTGTATCAGGCCGCAGACCTGCACACGCTCGGCTTCATCAAGCGCTCGCGCGACCTTGGATTTTCACTGGAAGAAGTGGCCCGGCTGCTGACGCTGTGGCAGGACCGGGAGCGCGCCAGCGCCGATGTGAAGCAATTGGCACGCAAGCACATCGACGAGCTGGACCGTCGCATCAGTGAGCTGAGCCAGCTGCGCGATACGCTAGTCCATCTGGTAGACCATTGCCACGGCGACGACCGCCCAGAGTGCCCGATCCTTCAGGAGCTGGCATCCGGGGGCTGTTGCAACTGACACGGGAGAAGGCGCCCGTAGCCTATGGCCGTGTGCCTACTGCAACCAGGGCGGTGGCGGCTCTTCCGTAGTCTTGGTCGGCTGCTCGTCGGCTTCGCGCGCGGCACGTCGACGAATGTCGTCCAGGCGCGCGGCCTCGATTTCCCGCATCACGCCGCCGACATCGGCCTCCACTTCCTCTTCGACGAACTCGCCCGTCAGCACGCTGGCCGGGTGCAGTTTGCCTTCCTCGTACAACGCCCACATTTCCTTGGCGTAGCGGGTCTGGCGCAGCTCGGGAGCGAACCGGCCGAAATAGCTGGCCATGTTCCCGACATCACGTTCCAACATGCTGAAGGCGTGGTTGTTGCCTGCAGCATCTACGGCCTGAGGCAGATCGATGATCACCGGGCCGTCGGGCGTGAGCAGCACGTTGAACTCGGAAAGGTCACCGTGCACCAGACCCGTGCAGAGCATCAGCACGATCTGGTGGATGAGGAACGCGTGGTATTCGCGCGCCTGATCGGGTTCCAGCTCGACGTCATTGAGACGCGGCGCCGCATCGCCGTACTCGTCGCAGATCATCTCCATGAGCAGCACGCCCTCGAGAAAATCGTACGGCTTGGGCACACGTACACCGGCGCTGGCCAACTTGAACAGCGCCGCGACTTCGGCGTTCTGCCAGGCGTCCTCGGTTTCCTTGCGGCCGAACTTGGAGCCCTTGGCCATCGCCCGAGCCTGTCGGCTGTTGCGCACCTTGCGGCCTTCCTGGTATTCGGCCGCCTGGCGGAAGCTTCGTTTGTTCGCCTCCTTGTAGACCTTGGCGCAGCGCAATTCCTTGCCGCAGCGCACCACATAGACAGCTGCTTCTTTACCGCTCATGAGCGGTCGCAGCACCTCGTCCACCAGACCGTCCTCGATCAGCGGTTCAATGCGTTTTGGAGTCTTCATCAGCTTTTATTCTGGGTCCTTCGTAGCCAAACACGCGAATTCTGACGGCATCCTCTCACAGCGAGCGCGGCTTGCCGACCCGAGCCTGTAAAAGGATGCAAACTACTCGCCAAGCGGTGGCCGATCATAGCGCTTTCCCGGCGCAGCGACAGCGGCGCCTGGGCATCAAAGCTCGCCCGGGGTGAAACCGAACAAACCCTTGAAAGCGGCGATGAAGGCAGACGTGGATTCATAACCGTGATTCAACGCCGCCGTGGTCACGCTGTCACCCTGCTCCAGGGCCTGCAGCGACGACAGCAGCCGCATGCGCTGGCGCCAGGCGCGAAAGCTCAGGCCGGTTTCGCGCTGGAACAGGCGCATCAGGGTTTTTTCCGAAGTGCCCAGGCGGCTTGCCCACTGGCTCAGCGTGGTGGCCTGATCGGGCGCCGCGATCAGCTGATTGCACAAAGCCAACAACCGATGCTCTCTGGGCAGGGGCAAGGAGAACGCCACTTCAGGCAATACTGCAAGCTGGTCCAGCAACACCTGCACCAGACGCGCCTGCGTGGTGTCCCCTGCCGGGTACTCATGGGGCAACTCGCAGAAGCCCTTGATCAACTCACGTGCCAGCGGCGTGACTTCGAGCACCTTGCAGTGCTCGGTGAGCCAGGGCGACTCGTCGCGGCGCACGTACAGACTGCGCATCTCGGCGCGCATCGAGGTGACGACCTTGTGCTCGACACCGGCGGGAATCCAGATGCCCCACTGTGGCGGCGCAAAGAAATTGCCTTCGTCGGTATGAACACCAAGCACGCCGCTGATGGCGTAGGAAAACTGCGCCCAGTCGTGCCGATGGGCTGGAGTCCACGAACCTGCACCCAGACTTTCGGCACGGGCGTATAAGGGTCGTGGCAGGCTGGCCAGGTCGGGAATGGAGCGTGGCGGCGGAGCATGTCCGTTTGTCGGCATTGGTTGGCTCTCTATCGCGAGACGGCAACAGAGTGCCTGAGTTAGCCTGTTCATCTCAATGTCCATCGACGCACAGGCGATTCTTTCATGCACATTTTCAAACACCTCAAGCGCGTGGTAACCGACTGGTTCCTCTGCGGCATGGTGCTGGCCGTTCTGCTGGCTTGGCTGTTTCCCCGCTTCGGCGCCACCGGCGGCGCGATGCATGCCGGCCTGGTGACCAATATCGGCGTGTTTGTGGTCTTCTTCCTGCATGGCATGAACCTGTCCAGCGAGCAGATCCGCCACGGTTTGAAGAACTGGCGGCTGCACGTGATGGTGCAGGCCTTCACCTTCGTGGTGTTCCCGCTGCTGTGGCTGGCCTGCGACAAGACCCTGGGTGCGTTCATTCCCGGCACTTTGATGGTGGGTTTCCTGTACCTGGCCGCTTTGCCGTCGACCATTTCTTCGTCGGTGGCCTTGACCGGCAGTGCGGGCGGCAACGTGCCGGCGGCAATTCTCAACGCCAGCCTGTCGAGTGTGCTGGGCATCTTCATCACGCCGTTCCTCTGCGCGTTGGTGGTCGGCGGTGGTTCGGGCGGCATCGACCTGGGGGAAACCCTGCTGGACCTGTGCGCCATGCTGCTGCTGCCGCTGGTGCTGGGCCAATTGTTGCGTCCCCTGTTCGGCAAGTTCTTCGGGAAGCACAAGCGCTATACCAACCTGATCGACAAGGCGGTCATCCTGCTGCTGGTGTATGCCGCCTTCTGCAACTCGATGATGTCGGGGCTGTGGGAACAGCAAGGCGCGTCGGTCCTGGCTATCGCGGTGGGCGGCAGTGCGCTGCTGCTGGCGCTGATCCTGCTGCTGACCACGCGCACGGCCAAATGGCTGGGCTTCAACCACGCCGACAAGGTCGCTGCGGTGTTCTGCGCCAGCAAGAAATCGCTGGCGGCCGGTGCGCCGATGGCCGCGTTGATCTTCGGCAGCAACCCGGGCCTGGGCCTGATCCTGCTGCCGATCATGATCTACCACCCGCTGCAGTTGATCGTCTGTTCAATCATGGCGGAAAACTATGCCAATCAGCTGCGCCTGGAAGCGGCCGTCTCACCCGTGGGAGACCCTGTCATCGCTCGATGATTGCGGTGACGCCCTGCCCGCCGGCGGCGCAGATGGAAATCAGCCCGCGGCCGCCGCCGGCCTTGTCCAGCAGCTTGCTCAGGTTGCCGAGGATGCGGCCACCGGTGGCGGCGAACGGATGCCCTGCCGCCAGGGAGCTGCCCTTGACGTTGAGGCGAGTACGATCGATCGCCCCCAACGGCGCCTCCAGGCCCAGACGTGTGCGGCAGTAGTCCGCCTCCTCCCAGGCCTTGAGCGTGCAGAGCACCTGCGCGGCAAAGGCTTCATGGATTTCGTAGTAGTCGAAATCCTGCAGGCTCAGGCCGTTGCGGGCGAGCAAGCGCGGCACGGCGTAGACCGGCGCCATCAACAGACCTTCCTGGCCGCCGACGAAGTCGACCGCTGCCGCCTCGCCGTCGCGCCAATACGCCAGCACCGGCAGTCCGCGCTCCCGTGCCCAGGCTTCACTGGCCAGCAGCACCACCGACGCGCCGTCCGTCAACGGCGTGGAGTTGCCTGCCGTCAGCGTGCCCTGAGGGCTCTTCTCGAACACCGGCTTGAGCGCCGCCAGTTTCTCCAGGGTCAGGTCGGGACGCAGATTATGGTCGCGAACCAGGCCACCGAATGGCGTGCTGAGATCGTCCTGCCATCCCTCGGCATAGGCCGCCGCGAGGTTGTGATGGCTGCGCAGGGCCAGTTCATCCTGCGCCTGGCGGGGAATGTTCCAGTGTTGCGCCATTAGCTCGCAGTGCTGCCCCATCGACAGCCCGGTTCTCGGCTCGCCGTTGCGCGGCAGTTCGGGTTTCAAATGCCGAGGTCGCAGTTGCAGCAACGCCTTGGCGCGCTCGCCGAGGAATTTGGCGCGGTGGGTCTGCAACAGAATCTGACGCAGCCCTTCATCGACAGCGATCGGGGCGTCGGAAGCACTGTCGACGCCACCGGCGATGCCGCATTCGATCTGGCCCAGGGCGATCTTGTTGGCCACCAGCAGCGCAGCCTCAAGGCCTGTGCCACAGGCCTGCTGCACATCGTAGGCCGGAGTCTGCGCAGACAGCCGCGAGCCCAGCACGCATTCACGGGCCAGATTGAAATCCCGGGAGTGCTTGAGCACGGCGCCTGCCGCGACTTCGCCCAGCCGCAGGCCATGCAGTGCATAGCGCTCGATCAGGCCTTCGAGCGCAGCCGTGAGCATTGCCTGATTGCCGATCCGCGCGTAGGGCCCGTTGGCTCGCGCGAAAGGAATGCGGTTGCTGCCGATGATGGCAACCCGGCGCACCGGATTCGTGTCAAGGTTCATGGCGGACATCCTGGGTTGGAAGAAACGTGCTGCAAAGGGCCCAGGCGAACGACGCGGGCCTTGCCGTGGTCCACACTTTGAACTCTTTGACCCGGAGCCTGTTCCATGTCCGATCGATATATCGACTTCGTCAACTCTGACCTGGGCCGCCGCCTGGTGAGTGCCGTCGGCCTGCCGGCCCCGGCACGCCTGGAGCGCTGGCAAGGCGGACGGCTGCGACCGGTGGAAGGCGCCCTGCTGCTGGGCGGCGGGGCGCTGGCCGACAAGGTTGCCGACTTCGCCCGGCGCCTCACCGATACGGCCTTCGGTGCCGCCGGCCTGCCGGACTGGACTGCAGGGTTGGGTCCTCGCATCAAAGCGGTGGTGTTCGATGCCAGTGGAATCGTCGACAGCACTCAGCTGGCGCGCTTGCGCGAGTTCTTCCAGCCGCTGATCAAGAGCCTGGACCACAATGCGCATATCGTCATCCTGGGGCGCGAGCCTCGCGATCTGGATGACCCCGAAGCCCACATCGCCCAGCGCGCCGTGGAAGGTTTCAGCCGATCGTTGGCCAAGGAACTGCGCAACGGCGGCACCTTGCAGTTGCTCCACGTGGCTCCCGAAGCGGACGAACAACTGGAAGGCGCCCTGCGCTTCTTTCTCTCGCCAAAAAGTGCGTTCGTGTCGGGCCAGGTGCTGTCGTTGCGGGCCAGCACGCGTCAGGTCAGCGACTGGACCCGACCGTTGGCAGGCCGCAAGGCCTTGGTCACAGGCGCTGCGCGCGGCATCGGTGCTTCGATCGCCGAAACCCTGGCCCGCGACGGCGCCGACGTGGTCCTGCTCGACGTGCCCCAGGCGCGTGCCGATCTGGAAGCGCTGGCGGCGCGACTGGGAGGCCGTACGATCGATCTGGACATCTGCGCCAGTGACGCGGCCGAGCGGCTGATCGAGGCGCTGCCGGAAGGGATCGATATCGTCGTGCATAACGCGGGCATCACGCGCGACAAGACCTTGGTCAACATGACGCCCGAGTACTGGGACTCGGTGCTCGCCGTCAATCTGCTTGCGCCGCAACGCCTGACCCAGGCGCTGTTCGATCGCGGCACGTTGCGTGACGACGGTCGAGTGATACTGCTCTCTTCGACTTCGGGCATTGCCGGCAACCGCGGGCAAAGCAACTACGCGGCAAGCAAGGCCGGGCTGATCGGCCTGGCCGAGGCATTCGCGCCCAAGCTGGCCACCCGAGGTGCGACCATCAATGCCGTGGCGCCCGGCTTCATCGAAACCGGCATGACCGCACAGATGCCCTTCGCCCTGCGCGAGGCGGGTCGACGCATGAGCTCGCTGGGCCAGGGCGGGCAGCCGCAGGACGTCGCCGAAGCCGTCGCCTGGCTGGCGCAGCCAGGCAGTGGCGCCGTGAATGGGCAAGTGCTGCGCGTATGCGGCCAAAGCATCCTGGGGGCCTGACATGGCGATCCATTGGCAGACCTTGCCACGCAACGCTGACCTGCCCCGCGCCTATCTGAAAGCTGCGCTCAATCGCAAGATCACCGGCGAGCGCCTGCCCGATCTGGGCCTGCGCTGCAATCTATCGGCCGACCCAAGGCATCTGGCGGCCTATCGCGAGCTGTGCGGGTTCGGCGAAGGCGGCATGCTCCCCGCCACTTACCCGCATGTCCTGGCGTTCGCCCTGCAGATGCGCCTGCTGACCGACAAGCGTTTTCCGTTTCCAGTGCTGGGGCTGGTGCATTTGCACAATCGCATCCAGGTGTTGCGCCCACTGGGCGGCGTTGCCGGCGTGCGGGTCAGCGTACACGCGCAGAATCTGCAGGCCCACGAGAAAGGCGTGACATTCGATCTGGTGACCCAGGTCGATGACCCCCTGGGCCCGCTCTGGCAGGAACACAGCACGATGCTGTGTCGCCAGGCAAAGATCGACGGTTTGCCAAACCCTGTGCAGACGGATGCTCAGGAGCCCCAATCCGCATTGGTCGCGGTGCATCGCTGGTACGCCGCCGCCGACACCGGGCGGCGCTATGCGCGGGTCTCGGGGGATTACAACCCGATTCACCTCAGTGCGCTGAGCGCACGCCTGTTCGGCTTTCCCACCGCCATCGCCCATGGCATGTGGAGCCTGGCGCAGAGCGTGGCCGCGCTGCGTGAGCGCTTGCCGCAGAGCAACTACCAACTGGAGGTGGCGTTTCACAAGCCGGTACGCCTGCCCAGCGAGCTTATTCTCAGTGCCAGCGCGGCGGGCCCGAGTGGAGAGCTGGCGTTGCACGGTCGCGACGATCTGTTGCACATGAGCGGAACCTGGGGCCCGGCGACCCTGTAGCTATTGCGTTCGGCAAAGTTCGGCTTGAAGCTATGCGCCTTCAGGAGCTTTGCAATGAACCTAGACGCACTTACCCAACGCCTGCACCAGATTCGCGAAAACAACGATTGGCGGCGTTTTCACAGCCCGAAAAACCTGGCCATGGCGGCCAGCGTCGAGATGTCCGAACTGCTGGAGATCTTCCAGTGGCTGACCGAAGACCAGTCGCGACACCTGTCGGCCGAGCAACTTGAACACGCAGGCCAGGAAGTCGGCGATGTGGTGCTGTACCTGTTGCTGTTGTGCAGCGAACTGGGTCTGGACATGGATCAGGTGGTGCGCGCCAAGCTGGCCGACAGCGAGCGGCGGTTCGCGCGATGAACGATCGCCATTTCGATCAACTGGCGACCCGTTTCGCCGAAAAGATCTATGGCGGTGCCAAGGGTGCGATCCGACTCGCCGTACTTCAGGCCGACCTGCGCGAGGCCTTGCCGCAGCGTCCTCTGCGGGTGCTGGATGTCGGCGGCGGGCTGGGCCACATGGCGTTGTGGCTGGCCGAGCAAGGTCACCAGGTCACCCTGAGCGAACCGGCCGAACCGATGCTCGATGGCGCCCGCGAGCGCTTCGCTGCGGCAGGCCAGGACGCCACCTTCATCCAGGCGTCCTGGCAGCAGTTGTCCGAACTGGGCCTGCCTGCCTTCGACCTGGTGATCTGCCATGCGGTGCTGGAGTGGCTGGCCGAGCCGCACGCCATTCTGCCAGTGCTGCATTCTCTGACAGCCGCTAATGGCTGGCTGTCGCTGGCGTTCTACAACCGCGATGCGCTGGTCTACCGCAACCTGCTCAAAGGCCATTTCCGCAAGCTGCACAGCAATGAGATGGCCGGCGAGAAGCAGAGCCTGACGCCCCAGCAGCCGCTGGACCCGCGCGAACTGGCTGCGCAACTTGGAGGCGCGTGGCATGTCGAATCCATGAGTGGTGTGCGCGTGTTTCACGACTACATGCCCATCGACTTCCAGAAGCGCGGTGACCTGGAACAACTGGTGGAAATGGAGCTTGCCCATCGGCGGCATCCGGCGTTTGCCGGCCTGGGCCGTTACCTGCACTGGATCTGCCGCCCCGCTTGATCGGTATTTCGGAGACTGCCATGCGTCGCCTGTCACTTTGCGCTGTTTGCCTGGCCCTGGCGGCCTGCCAGAGCCCCAATCCCTATGTGGCCAGTTCCAGACCGTTGCCGCCGGCACCGGCGCAGGCCGCGCAGACCTTCGACGCCAGCGCCTATCCCGCGCCTGCGCGCGACTATGCCCAGTACCGCAACTGGGCCTGGGTCAATGGGCAGTTGCCGGCCGGGACCAGCTGGGCAGATTCGGCGCAGATCGCCGAGGCTGTGAGCAATGCGCTCGACCAGCGCGGCCTGCGCCCGCAACGCAGTGGCGGCACTGCCGATCTGCGGGTCGGCACCAGCCTGCGCATGGAGACGCGCCTGCAACAGACCCGTGACGACGTTGGCTACGGCGCCGGGTATGGGCGTGGTTACGGGCCGTACGATCGCTATGATCGCTTCGGCGGTTACGGCAGTTATCCGGTGGTACGCACCTACCAGATCCAGGTCATGGTGGTGCGCATCGACCTGTTCGACGGCAAGAGCGGCCAGCCTGTCTGGAGCGCGAGTGCTGAAACCAGCAGCCAGGGTAGCCTGAGCGATCGTAACGAGGCGTTACGCAACGCGGTAGAAAAGGCGCTCACGGCTTATCCTCCTTCCTGATCCACAGGAGATTTCATCATGTTGCGTCGTCTTGCCGTTCTACCCCTGGCCTTGTTGCTGGCCGCATGCCAAACCCCTCGGGTCAATCACGATTTCGATGCCAGCCGCGACTTTGCGGCCTACCGCAGCTGGACCTGGAAAGAGCCGGCCGTGCAATACCGGCCGGACGATCCGCGGGTGCGCAGCGACCTGACCGAGCAGCGCATTCGCCAAGCCGTCAGCAGTCAGCTCGACCAGCGAGGTCTGCGGCCTGTCGCCGCCGGTGGCCGTGCCGACGTGACCGTGCAGGCGTACCTGATCGTCGATAACCGTCAGCAGCAGGTCACTACCAACTATGGGGGTGGCTGGGGCGGTGGCTACTGGGGGCCGTACTGGGCCACGCCAGCCATGAATGAAACCCGCAGCATCGATTACAAGGTCGCGACCTTGCAGTTGGACATGCTCGATGGACGCGATGGCAAGCTGGTGTGGCGCGGCAGCACCGAGCAACTGGTCAACGACAGTGCGGTGTCGCCGAGTGAACGCAACAGTGTCATTCAGAAAGCGGTGAGCGACATCCTCTCCACCTACCCACCCCGCTGAGCGGCTCAGCCTGCCAGAGAAAAAAAGTCCTGCAGTCACCCCTTCGTCGTGCGCGAGGCGTCTAATCTGAAAGCAGAAGGCCTGTTTCAGAAGTGATCCACTGTCGTACTCAAGCGGGTGCTGCCATGCCAAGTCTCGTTCTTCTCCTCTGGTTTACCCTGTGCGCCGAGCAGGATATTCGGCACAGGCGCATCGCCGATACGTTGACCGTCGGTGCGGGGGTGCTGGCGCTGGCGTGCCTGTTTTCCACCGGGCACACCTGGATCGGATCGAGCATGGTGGAAGCGGCAGCGGCGCTGGTGTTGAGCATGGCATTGACGTTGCCCGGCTACCTCAACGGTCGGCTGAGCTGTGGTGAGGTCAAGCTGCTCTGGGCCCTGGCCCTGGCTTCGGACAGCAGCCATCTGGTCGGAACCCTCATCGGCGGCATCGTGGCCCTGGTGCTGTGGGTGTTCGTCACGCCGCTGATCTGGGAGCGCCTGAGCATTCGCTACCGGCGCAAGGCGGTCTATCTGGACCCCAATGCAGCGACCGTGCTGCCCCTTACCCCCTTCTTGCTCGCCGGTTTCGTGATGACGCTGTTCTGGCTGAGCTGATTGCTTTTTCAAAGGCCCTGATCCGATATGGTTAGTTCGACACGGTCAGTTCGACCTTGGCCGTTTGCCCTGCTTCATCCAGCACACTGACCTGATACCGACCCGGCCGCTCGAACACGGCGTTCAGGCTGCCGTCTTCGGCGACATTCCCTTGGGGCTTGCCATTGATGAACCACCAATACGGCCCCTGCCCGCCGAGCGTGGAGAGCTGCAGCCGCAAGGGACCGCTGCTGGGCGTTGGCTGGCGCAGGCGGTCGCTGTTGCGGGCACCGACGATGGACAGCGATGCCATGGACGGCAAAGGAGGTGCCGGGCATTGCGGGTCTTCCTGGGGCAAACGCATTTCCCGGCGCTCGGCTTTGGGCAACCAGGGTTCGAGAGCTGCAGGCCACAATGCGATGGATCGCGCCTGGGCATCCGGGCAAGAAGCGCTGGTTCGCAGCCCCTGCGGCGAGAGCCAGATCTGTTGCAGCAAACCAGTGCCAAGGGGCTGATCCAATGCCTGGAGGGTAGGCGGGACGGTGTTGTTCAGGGTCCAGGCAAAGCGTTGGCGGCGGCAGTTGGGGTCGCCTCGATCCAGGGGTTGCCCCTGAGGCCAGCAGATCGCGGCGACGCCGACGCTGGCGGGCATGGGCTGGACCGGCGCGGCAATGGCCCGCTGTGCATCGCGATTGCTCAGCACATCGTGGACCTGCAGCATCAATGGCGCGGCCGAGGCCAGACCGAACTGACCGGGTACCGGGGTGCCATCGGGCCGACCGATCCACACGCCGATCAGATAGCGCGGCCCGACGCCGATCGACCAGGCATCGCGAAAGCCGTAGCTGGTGCCGGTCTTCCAGGCCAGCGCGGGACGCTGGACCAGATCGGCGTGCCGGTCCTGATCCGGTCGGGCCTGACCGCTGAGGATACGCCGCACGATCCAGGCGGCACCTGCCGACATCATGGGCCGCTCGCGCAATGCATCCTGTGGCTGCCAGCGCAGGACGGCACTGTTGCCGCTACGCGCGAAGGCACTGTAGGCGGCGACCAGATCGTCGAGCCGACTGCCCACGCCGCCCAGGACCATGGCCAGATTGGGCTCGGCGGCCAGCGGCCAGCTCAGGTTCAGGCCACCGTTGCGCAACTGCGCGGCAAAGCGTTTGGGACCCAACGCTTCGAGCAATTGCACGGCGGGCAGGTTGAGCGAGAGGGACAACGCCGAGCTGGCCGCGACCGGACCGCTGAACCCCGCAGAGAAATTGCCGGGGCGGTAGTCCCCGTACCTTCGCGGAACATCCTGCAACAGCGATTCGGAGTGAATCAGTCCGGCATCCAGGGCCATGCCATAGAGAAACGGCTTGAGCGTGGAACCTGGCGAGCGGATGGCGCTGACCATGTCGACATGGCCAAAGCGCCGGGTATCGGCGAGGTCCACCGAGCCCAGGTAGGCACGCACGGCCATGGTCTGGGCATCCACTACCAGAATCGCCGCCGACGTACGCTCCGGCAGGCGCGCACGCCAGCCCAGCAGCAGGTCTTCGAGACGCCGCTGCAGGCTGGCGTCGATCAGGGTGTGGATGAGCGGCGGGCTGTCGCTGCGGTTCAGGCGCCGGGCCAGCAACGGGGCCAATGCCGGCTCCTGCCGAGGGGCCAGCAACAAGGGCTCCTGTTGTGCTTCGCGCACTTGAGCGACGGGCCACACGCCTTGGTCGGCCATGCGTTGCAGCACTTTATCGCGAGCGGCCTGCGCCAGCTGCGGATGCCGGTCAGGACGCAGGCGGCTCGGCGCCTGGGGCAGCACCGCCAGCAAGGCGGCTTCGCTGCGGGTGAGCTGCGCGGGCGGCTTGCCCAGATACGCCCAACTGGCTGCCGCCACGCCTTGCAGGGTGCCACCGAACGGTGCGCGATCCAGGTACAGCGTCAGGATCTGCCTCTTGCTCAGGTGCCACTCCAATTGTGCGGTTCGCCATAATTGGTGCAGCTTGCCGGAGAAGGTCCGCGAATGCGGATCGAGCAGCCGCGCCACCTGCATCGATAACGTACTGCCGCCCGAAAGCACTCGCCCACCGCTGAGGTTGAGCCAGGCCGCGCGAACCAGCGCCAGCGGATTGATACCTGGATGTTCGTAGAACCAGCGGTCTTCGTAGGTCAGCAAGGCTTCCAGATAATAGGGCGACACCTGCTCCACGCTGGTCGGATAGCGCCACACGCCCTCGGCATCGGCGAAGCGCCACAGCGGTGTACCGTCCTCGGCCAGCACCACGCGGGCCAGGTCATCCTGTGGGAACGGCAGCGGCCAGAGCCGATCGGCCAGCCACAGGAGCATTACCGGCACACCAAGCGCCAACAGCGCACGGCGAATGAATCTACGTCGAGGCCACTCTGGAAAAACGAGAATGCTGCGGATCAAGTGCGCCAACCTTGCTGGCGCTGTCGGGAACTTGGTTCGCTGGCGCATGGCCAAAGGGGGCACAATGGCGTGAATGCCACTAACCGAATCAGGACGCAGCTATGCATGTAGAAGGCTTTTTCGAGTGGTTGGGACAGGCCCTGGGCGCCATCATCCGTTGGGTGGTCGACAGCCTGAGCTGGCTGTTCAGCCTGCTCGGCAACGCAGGGGGCAACTTCGTCGACGGCCTGTCGCGGACCTTGGGCATGGACACCAACATCGTCACCATCGCAGCCCTGATCGTCGGCCTGCTGTTTCTGTATTCCGCTGTCCGAGCGTTCATGCGTGCGTCGATCATCATGGGTGTGATCTGGGCCGTGCTGGGCCTTTGGTTGCTGAGCTGGATCATTCAGTAAACCCTCTGGCGAATGGCAAAGGCAGCCAGCGGCTGCCCTTGCACATGGTTACTTGGGCCGAACCGTAAGATCCGCTGGCGTAGCGCCGACCGCATGCCAGCCTGGCCGGTACATCGACTCCACCTGCGGCGGCGGGACCTTGTAGGTACCGGGGGTCACTGCACGAGCCAGGTACAGCAGGTGCGTGCTGCCATAACCATCGAGTTTGAGTGCCGCCACGTAGCGGTCATCGCGAAACTCCTGATGCTGCAGGCTGGCGTTCTGCATCGATTCGCGCCACTGCCTGACGTTGCTGCTGGCGTCGTCCAGGCTGGCGGCACTTTGCGCCAGATTCTGATTCTCGATTTCCAGGCCGGCAGGCAGCAGATCCACCACCAATGCATCCGCTACACGCTGCTTGGCGCCCACGACCAGATGCACCAGCACCAGATCGCCGCTCTTGAGGGCGTCGAGCTTGAGCGGCTCGCCGTCCAGGCTCAGGTATTGGCGACGGATCGACAGATTGTCTGCAGAGGGCGCCGGTGGCTGTGCCGGATAGCCCGACAAGGTCAACTGCTGATACAGCGGCTGTTGCGTCTGGCTGGTGACGGTGAGCGCCTCGGACAGCGCGCCGTCGGCCAGCTTCAGCGCCGGCTGGGCGTCAGTCAGCGCGTGGCGGGTGCCGGCACTTTGCAGCTGGGCGGCCCAGGGTTGCTGAGGCGAAGCCAGTGCCGTGCGACCGGCCAGATACAGGGCGTTGCGCTCTTGGGTGGAGAGCCAGCTGCTGCTGGCGAGCAGATCAGAAAGAGTGAACAGACGCTCTTCGAGCGTCGCTTTACTCAGGTCATTCTCCTGCAGCAAGGCGAGTACCAGGGCCTGGTCGCGCAGCGGGCTACCGTAGTCGCCGAGCCAGTCAGCATCGCTGCGACTGGCCGCCAGACCGGCCTGCAGCGCCTGGTCGGCGCGCGGCTGGTCGCCCATCTTCTGCAGGGCGATCGCCAACTGCACCAGGGGCAAACCAGAGCGTGCATCGCTGCGCCGGTCGAACAGGCTGCGCAGCGCGCCCAAAGGCGCCTGTTGGCTGCGCGCGAGCACCAGACCGGCATACGCCTGAACCGCGAAGCGGGTGTGTTCCAGGTTGTCGCTGTAGTCGGCCTCGATCAGGTCGCGCTCCTGAAGGTAGCGCAGCAGTCGCTCATTGGCCTTCTTCAACGGCTCGGGGGGTACGGCATAGCCTTGATCGCGGGCGCGCAGCAGGAAGTCGGTCACATAGGCCGTCAGCCAGTACTCCTCCTCGCCATCCGCGCCCCACAGCCCGAAGCTGCCGTTGTAGCGCTGCATGCCCAGCAGCCGTTCGATGCCGATGTCCATCTTGCGTTTGCGCTCGGCATCCGTATCGCTCTCCACACCCAGCTTCTTCAGGCTGGCGGCATCGGAGTACAGCGACGGATACAGGCCACTGACGGTCTGCTCCAGGCAGCCGTAGGGATACGCCCTGAGCGCCTTGATCTGCTCGCCGATGTTCAGCGGCGGCCGACTCGACAGAGTCAGCAGCGCCTCTCGTCCTGCGGGTTCGAAGGGTGACAGGGCACCGGCCGGCAGCGTCCAGGGTTGATCCTTGAGCACGCTGCGCAGATGCCTGACCAGGGCGGGATAGGCAGGACGCACGCCCAGGGTCCAGTCCCGAGTGATGGGAGGCAAGGTTTCACCGGGCAGGTCGAGGCCTTCGATCAGCACTTTGATGTGCCCCTGGCCCAACCCGCCCGAGGCTTGCACCGGCACGTACAGCGTCTGCCGCTCGCCCTTGGCCAACTGCAGCTGCTTGCGGGGGGCGTCCAGCAGGGTCAACGGGCCTTCGGTGTTCAACTGCACGGTCAGGGTCTGTGATCGTTCGGTCAGGTTGGTGATGTCGAGTGCAACGCGCGCCTGGTCGCCGCCAGCAAGGAAGCGCGGTGCAGACAGTTCTGCGACCAGGGGCGCGGCGACAACGGTCTTGGCTTCGGCCATGCCGAAGCGATCTTCGGTCCAGGCTTGCGCCATCACCCGCAGCTCGCCGTTGAAGTCGGGGATATCGAGGGTCAGTTGCCCTTCGCCCTGCTCGTTCAACGTCACCGGTGCACTTTGCAGGGCTACGATGTTGACGCTGGTCTGTGGACGCTTGCCGCCCTTGGCCAGGTTGGCGGCATCGCCACCGAAGGCCAGACTGGCGAGCCGCCCCTGCCCCGCCTCGATCAGTTGGCCATAGACGTCCAACTGGTCGGCACCGTAGCCCTTGCGACCGAACAAGGCGGCAAAAGGATCCGGCGTGGCGTACTGGGTGATATTGAGGATACCCACGTCCACCGCGGCCAGCAGCACGTGAGCCTGACGCGGGATACTGCCGTCGCTGTTGCGTGCCTGCACCTTGACCGTGAGCGGCTGCTGGGGACGCATGGTCGAGGGCGCGTCGAGGGTCAGCGCCAACTTGCGCGCAGCACGATCGAGCGGCAGGTGCAGCAGGCCGACCGCACGCTTGGGGGTGATGTTGGCCTTGCGTTCGCCAGGGCGAATCACCAGCGCGCTGATGTAGAGATCATGCCGGGCCCATTTCGGATCGACCTTGATGTCGAAGGTCTTGCCCTCGGCGGGCACGTCGATTTCCTGCCAGAACAAGGGGCCCTCTGCAGATTCCACCAACAGATAGCCGTTGCCGGCGGCCGGTGGTGTCACCGTCACCCTGGCGGTGTCGCCATCGCCGTAGTGAGGCTTGTCCAGCGCCAGCTTGACCTGATCCGGGCGTACCGCGCCGCCCTCGGTATTGTCCTGCCAGCTGTAGCCAGCCCAGAAACGCAGGCTGCTGACCAGGCCGGTTTGGGGGTCTTCGACCTCGACGCGATAGGGCCCCCATTCCACGGGGAAACTGACCTTGGTCGTACCGCCTTCGGCGACCGAGACAGTCTCCTCGCTGAGGTTCAGGTATTTCTCGTTGTAGTTGTAGCTCCAGCCGTCGCTCTCGGAGTAATTCCAGTAATAGTCGCGGCGCTCGCGCACCAGCCGTACCTTGAGCCCATCGGCCGCGAGCTTGTGGCCTTGGGCATCGGCGACCAGCAACTCGAACTCGGCCGGCCCGTCACCGTCGACGTTCTCGCCGTCGAACATGCCGCGCACGCCGGGCAGCCGTTCAGCGGGCCAGACCGGCTGCACCAGTCTGCGCGTGATGGGACGACCACCGGACTCCTGCAGGCTGGCTTGCAGCATCAGTTGCAGGGGCGACTTGGCGTCACTCCAGCGGCTGTCGATGGCGAGGTTGGCCTTGCCCTGCGCATCGAGGGGGGTTTCATCAAGCTCCAGATCCTGACTGAGTTCGCCTTCGGTCAAAGAGCCGAACTGGAAACCCGGCAGCGCAGGCACCGCCTCGCGCAGCGGACGCACGTACAACTGGCCGCTGAGCCGATTGCCCGAGGCCGGAGCGCCGTACAGATAGCGGCCGGTTACGTCGACATCCAGCGTATCGGCAGGTGCGATAGGCGTGTCCTGGCTCTTGAGGTCCAGCGCCAGGCGCTCGGGGAGGAAGTCTTCCACCTGGAATTCATAGGCCTGAGGCTTGCCGTCGCCCAGGTCGAACAGCAGTTGCCAGCGCCCGGTTGGGGCTTCGCCCGCCAGTGGCAGCTGATAGCGATAGAAGCCCGCATCGTCCGGTTGCCAGACGAATTTGCGGCTGAGCTGGTCGTCCGGGCGGCGGACCTCGACGCTCACCGGTTGCGGCTTGACCAGGTGGCCGTCGTTGTCGCGCAGCAAGGCGTTGAGCAATACGGTTTCGCCAGGGCGGTACAGGTCGCGCGGACCGAAAACGAAAAACTGCAACGGATGTGCCTTGGGACCGGCGATGTCGAACTCGGCCAGATCCAGGGCAGCAGTATTCAGCCGCAGCAGGCTGGTCTGCTCGCCGCGATGGGCCAGCAGCACCTCGGCTTTGACCGGAGAAGCCATTTCGGTATGGCCTGCAGCGTCGGTCTTGCTCTCGCCGATGACACGGCCCTGAGCGTCCAGCAACTGCAGGCTGACGTCGGCCAGCGCCTGACCGCCTTCCAGGGCTTGGGTGAAGACGTCCAGGCGGTCGGCGTAGCGATGCACGGAGAGACCGATGTCACTCAGCGTGAACAGCGTCGCCGGCTGGGCATAGTCGTAGGTGCCCGAGGCACGCATCACCGCCAGGTAGACGCCTGGTTGCTGCAGCGGCTTGATACCGCCGATGGGCAGCAGCAGGGTCTCGCGGGTATTGGCCGCCGGATCGAGATTGAAGCGACCGCCGTAGACCAGTTCGGCCATGGGCAACAGCTCGCGGGATTCATAGCTTTGCAGGCTGCTGTAGCGGCCCCAGCGACTGAGAAAGGCCGGCAGTTGCTCGGGCCGTATGCGGAAGAATTCGACATCGACCTTGTCGACGTTCAGCGCAATCACCGGCAAGCCTTCGGCCAGTCGGGCGGGCAACAGCGAGCCGCGGCTGGCGAAGCCCACCGTGGGCTGCAAGTCCCGGGTTTCCAGGCGACTGCTGTACGCACTGGCCAAGGTGCCCTGGTTCACCGAGAGCAGGCCGGCATCGACCGTCAGCGCCAGTTTGCGCTTGGGCTCCAGATGGCGGAAGCGCAGCTCCATCAGGTTGTCGGACAGTTCCCAGGCGCCGTCCAGTGTGCCTCGGGTGCTGTCGACCAGGTGAACCTTGTCGGCGAAGTTCTGCTTGGGATCCAGCGGTGCGGTGAAGGTCACCGAGAGGGTGCTGGCGCCATCAAGCTGAATTTCCGAGGCATCGGCGACGGTCAGCTCACGGCCTTCGTAGCGCTTCGCCAGGGCAGGCAGATCGACGCTGGCCGCAGGTTTGGGCGCAGCCATTGCTGCGACAGGTGGCGCGGGTTCGACGGGTTTTTCCGAGGTCGATGAATCGCACCCGCCGAGCAGGGCCAGTGCGCAGGCCAGAAACAGTCCTTTGTTCAATGTGAGGTACCTGGGGCAGTGAAAAGCAAGGCTGAGAATATATATCAATATTGACGTTTTCGTAGGCAGGGTTACCGGTTGAGACAACTGTGCCGTGGTGTTGCAGGTGTGGGCTACAATCCCCGCCCCGAACGCGGAGCTTGCATGTCTACCCTACTGACCGACTGGCGCCATCGCCTCACCCACAAGAACGTCTGGGCCCTGGCTGCACCGATGATTCTGTCCAACCTGTCGGTCCCGCTGGTGACGCTGGTGGACAGCGCCGTGATCGGCCATCTGCCACACGCTCACCAGTTGGGCGCAGTGGCCGTGGGCGGCAGCCTGTTTACGTTCATGGTGTCACTGATGAGCTTCGTGCGCATGGGCACCACCGGTTTCGCCGCACAGGCGGCCGGGCGCCGCGACGGTAACGCGCTGCGCCAGATCCTCGTGCAGGGCCTGAGCTTGGGGCTGCTGTTTTCCCTGCTGCTGCCGATGCTGGCCCTGCCCTTCAGCCACCTCGCCCTGAGCTTCATGTCGCCGTCCGCGGCACTGGAGCAAGCCACCCATGACTTTTTCCAGACGCGCCTGTTGGGGCTGCCCGCGGCCCTGGCCAGCTACGCCCTGATCGGCTGGTTCCTTGGTACCCAGAACGCCCGCGCGCCGTTGCAACTGCTGTTGACCACCAACGTGGTCAACATCGCCCTGAACCTGTGGTTCGTGCTCGGCCTGGACTGGGGCGTCCTGGGCTCGGCGCGCGCGTCAGTGATTGCCGAATGGGTTGGCGCCCTGCTCGGTCTGGCCCTGACCCGTCCCTCCCTGCGCGCCTATCCGGGGCATATGGTGTGGACAGCACTGCAGTCGTGGCGCAACTGGCAGCCGCTGTTGGGCGTCAACCGCGATATCTTTCTGCGCAGCCTGGCGCTGTCCGGGGTATTTCTGCTGATCACCATTCAGGGCGCACGCTTGGGCGACGCCACCGTGGCCGCCAATGCGCTGCTGCTCAACGGCCTGCTCATCACTGCCTATGCGCTGGACGGCCTGGCCCATGCGGTCGAAGCGTTGTGCGGGCACGCCATCGGTGCGCGTGATCGGCAAACGCTGCGCCGTTCGCTGGTGGTGTCCCTTGGCTGGTCGCTGATCGCCAGCAGCGGGTTTGCCGTGCTGTTTCTGCTCGGTGGCCATGTGTTCGTCAATTTGCAGACCGATATTCCCACTGTCCGTGAGGCGGCCTATCCGTTCCTGCCCTACCTGGCCGTGCTGCCGCTGATTGCGGTGGGGAGCTATCTGTTGGACGGCCTGTTCATTGGTGCAACGCGGGCGCGGGAGATGCGCAATGCGATGCTGGTCAGTGTGGTGGTGATGTTGCCGATCGGCTGGTGGAGCACCGGGTTCGGGAATCATGGCCTGTGGATCAGTTTCCTGCTGTTCATGATGCTGCGGGCGGTGACGCTGGGGTGGATTGCATGGCGGTTGCAGCGCAGGGATGAGTGGGTGTCGTAATGGATGGGTGTAAACGAGGTTTCACACTTCGCTCACAGCGTCTATACCTCGAACAGCACCCATACATCCCTACGGCAAGAATTTCAATACGATAAACTGACAATCAATCAGCTAAACCTTATTAGCTAACGCGGGCACTTTCTTGTGACAGGAAGAGTCAACATCCAACCTGTATAGAACACAGCAAAACTTCGCGAGATCATTACTAGAAGTAACAAGGTCTTCTTTGCACTATCACGACTCCGCCTCCAGCCAAATGTAACCATTAGTTAAAATCACGCTAACAAGCGATACATATCCATATCCCGTCTATAGACTACGCCGCCTTCCACTTCACTATCGATTGGAAATCCGTAAATAAGGAATAGGGATGTCTACACTTCGCAGTTTGTTTGCCGCCACGCTCATTGTATTGACCACTGGCTGCGCGAGCGGACTCAACTCCGCCCAGCAATCCGAACTTGCCATACTCCGCGCCAAAAACCTCGCCGTGGAAGTCAAACAACCCGTCCTCGGTGCCGGCCTTGGCCTATTGCCTGGCGGCGGGTCGTTTTATGGCCGCGCCTATGGTTGGGGCGTCGTCAACCTGCTTCTGTGGCCAGCGTCCATTCTATGGGACCCGGTCAGCGGCTACGACGCTGCCGAAACTTTGAACTATCATGCCAGCAAGGAGCATGTTGCCAGCTTGAGGAAACGCGACATGAACGAGCTTGATTCCAAACTCACCATCAATGAAATCGATTTGAAAACCTACACACTGGAAAAGCGCAAGATCGAAGATAAATACCAGTGAGCCTTTGACCTCATAGAAAAGGCCTGCAATTAAGCGGGCTTTTTCCTACAAGGATCTTGATACTTGCAGAGTGCCTGGATACTGCTCCCAAAGCTATTGCAACTGTACACTTTCACCCCCACCCCGAAACGCGTCGAACACCTGCTTCGATGACCTCTGCACGCAGTGCGTTCAGCACCTACTTAAATAAAATCCAAGAATAGTGTCTGCGGTGACTGGCAAGATTGATCTATTCGCGCAAACGGACTTCCGCTGCTTCAGGCTTGGCCTCGACGAACCGCACAACGTCATCCAGCACGGGTGCCAACCAGCGCAGGGGCCAGGCGAATGAGGCAACCAAGGTGCGGTGGTCCAGTCGGCGGTAATAGCGTTCCTGCACCAGGACGCCAGCGGCGCGCAGTCGGTGCGCCAGGCCTTCGCTGTTGCGTACCGGGTCCACGGTCGAGTCATGGGTCGCGGCGATGAGCAACGCCGGAGGCGAGCCTGCCAGAGGCTGGTTGATGGGTTGCGATTGGGGCGGTGAATCGGGGAAGAAGAATACCGGCCTGGCTTCGGGATTCTCGATCGGCAGGAAATCATAGGGGCCGGCTAGGCCAATCCAGCCGCGCAGCGCATTGGAGGGGACCCCGGCTTTACGCAGCCACTGCGGATCGAGGGCAAGCATGGCCGCGTTATAGCCGCCGGAGCTGTGGCCCATCACGAACAGACGGCGAACGTCGCCACCGTACCGATCGATGTTTCGATAGGTCCAGGCAACGGCATCGGCGCCGTCCTCGATAAAGCTGGGATAGCGCACCTGCGGGTAGAGACGGTAGTCGGCGACCACCACCAGAATGCCGCGAGCAGCCAGCGCCTGGGCGACGAAACGATAGTCGCCTCGCTCGCCGCTGCTCCAGGTCCCCCCATAGAAAAAAACCACCACCGGCGTAGCCGGCAGTGGTCGGGTGGGACGATAGACGTCCAGCTTCTGACGCGGATCGAGGCCGTAGGCTACCCCTTGGGTAAGCTGGTAGCCACTGGACGGCGTCACGACATCCAGGCTGCGCAACCCGGAGCAGCCGCCCAGCAGCCCCAGCAGGGCAGCGAGGGCGAGCAACCGGGCAGCCAGGCCCATGCGTTACGAGGACAGGTACGAAGAACGGGTCAGGCCCAGGCGCAGGGCGTCCAGGTACTGAGTGCGTTCGCGCGCAGTGATCTTGGCACTGGCGACCTTGTCGCGGTAATGGGTCATCAGCTCTTCGGGGGACAGATGCACATAGCGCAGCATGTCTTCGATGGTGTCATGGGTTTCGATACCGGCGCTGTACACGCTGCCATCCTGACGCTGATAGATGTTCACCGAATCGGTGTCACCGAACAGGTTGTGCATGTCGCCAAGGATTTCCTGGTATGCGCCGACCAGGAAGATGCCCAGCAGGTAATCCTCACCCTGGTTGACGGCGTGTACCGGCAGGCTGGTCTCGATGCTTTGCTCATCCACGTACTGCTTGATCTTGCCGTCGGAGTCGCAGGTCAGGTCCTGCAGCACGGCGCGACGCAGCGGTTCTTCGTCGAGACGATGCAGCGGCAGGATCGGCAGCACCTGGCCGATGGCCCAGGTATCGGGCAGGCTCTGGAACACCGAGAAGTTGCAGATGTACTTATCGGCGAGCTTGTCGTTGAGCTCGTCCAGTACCTGGCGATGGGAACGCTGGCGGGCCTTGAGCGAGTTGTGGAGGCGACGGCACACGGCGAAGTAGCACTGTTCGGCCAGCGCCTTCTGCGCCAGGGTCACCTTGCCGTCGGCGTACTGCGCAGCGATGTCGCTGATGTAGTGCGTGGCGCGCCAGTAGTTCTCGGTGACCATCTCGATATCGGTCGGGCCGAGCAGGTCGACCAGCCACTGCAGGGTTTCGGGCAGGCTCTGCTTGTCGACGATCTCGGGGACTTCGTCGTTGTGACGTTCGACGTCGGTGACCTGCACTACCAGCATGGCATGGTGCGCGGTCAGTGAGCGGCCGCTTTCCGAGAAGATGTGCGGATGCGGCATGCCTTGGGCATCGCAGAACTCCTTGAGCATGCCCACCACGACACCGGCGTAGTCGTCCATGTCGTAGTTGATCGAGCTGGCGTTGCGCGAATGGGTACCGTCGTAGTCGACTCCCAGACCGCCGCCCACGTCGATGTGATCGACCGGCAGGCCGAGCGCGCGCAGCTCGCCGTAGTAGCGGATCGCTTCCTTGAAGCCATGCTGGTAGTCCGCCAGGTTGGCGATCTGCGAACCCATGTGGAAATGCAGCAGGCGAATGCCTTGATCGACCCCGGCCTCGCGGAAGCGCTCGACCACCGAGAGCAGTTGCGCAGCGGACAGACCGAACTTGGACTTTTCACCGCCGGTATCGGCCCACTTGCTCGAAGCCAGGGACGACAGACGCACGCGCAGGCCGATCTGTGGCTTGACCTTGAGGTCGGCCGCTTCCTCGATGACCAGCGCCACTTCGGACTCTTTTTCGATGACGATGAAGACGTTGTGGCCCAGCTTCTGGCCGATCAGGGCCAGACGAATGAACTCGCGGTCCTTGTAGCCGTTGCAGACGATGGTTCCGCCTTTCGGCGCCAGAGCCAGCACGGCCAGCAGCTCGGGCTTGGAACCGGCTTCCAGGCCGATCGAGACGTCCTGGGTGGCGATGATGTTTTCCACCACCGCTTCCTGCTGGTTGACCTTGATCGGATACAGCGCGGTGTAGCGATTCTGGTATTCCAGGCGGGCGATGTTGGCATCGAAGGCCCCAGTCAGCTGGCGCACGCGGTCTTGCAGGATGTCGGGGAAGCGCACCAGCAGCGGCAGCGACAGGCCGCTCTTGCGCAGGTGGTCGACCTGTTCGTAAAGATCGATCGGCGAGCTGTCCGGGCCGTTGGGACGAACCTCGACACGGCCGGCCTCGTTGATGGCGAAATAGCCCGCGCCCCAGTGGCGGATGCCATAAACGCTGCGGCTGTCGGCCACGGTCCATTGGCTGCCATCGTCTTTGCGTGTGCGTCGTACGGACATCGAGGTCCCCTATGAAAAAAGTCGGTTGTCACGGGCCGTCAGGCCCTGCGCAGTGTAGAGGGTAAAGATGACGGTTGCTGCGCCTGCAGGGGTAGACCCCGGCGAGTACCTCAAGTTTACAAGGCGTGTGGCTCAGCCACCGGATTTGCGGGCCTTGAAGCCCTGCTTGACCAGCTCGGCAAGCAGCAGCTCGACGTGATCGCCCTGAATCTCGATGACACCCTCTTTGAGCGCGCCACCCGTGCCGCAGCGGCGCTTGAGGGTGGTCGCCAATTCCTTGAGGGCATCGGCTGGCAGCGGCACGCCGGTGATGGTGGTCACGGTCTTGCCGCCACGCCCTTTGCTTTCCCGCCGCACGCGAGCGATGCCGTCGCCTTCGGGCACGGCCGCTTGCTTGCAGGTACAGGCGTCGATGGGCTGACGGCAGTCGGGACAATGCCGACCGCTGTCGGTAGAGAACACCAGGCCGCCCAGGGCGGCGAAGGATGCGGCTTTCTTGGCCACCGGCATGCCTCATGTGAAGTGGATCAGGCCGCGCAGTTTAGCGGGAAACGGGGTGTGTGCTAAGGGCCTGAAGGAAGCAATTGCCGAGGTTGTGCGGATTTCATGGAAGAGTGCGGGGTGTCAGGGAGTGCGCGGTGTTTTTTCGCGGCCGGTGACCGCTCCTACGTGGAACAGGCGCGCTCGGGGCTCGGTGCGGTACGGCTGCTATCAGGCGTTGTCGCGGCAAGCCAGGTAACGCAGCAACGCCGCCACCGAGTCGGGGCAATACGGTTCCGTGGCGCTCTCGTCGAGGGCCTGCTGCACAGGCATGAAGCGCGCCTCGAGGACCTCTTCGGGTTGCAGCTCCAGCGGTCCATCCCAGACGGCCGAGAACACCGCGCACCACACGCGGTTGCCCGGCTGGTCGAAGAAAAACTGCTCGTGAGCGGTCAACTCGACACCGCTCACGCCCAGTTCCTCTTCGAGCTCGCGTGCGGCCGATTCGGCATAGGTTTCATCGCCCTGCACCATGCCACCGGCAGCCACGTCCCAGTAGCCTGGATAGATCGCCTTGCTCAGCGTACGCCGGTGAACACAGAGTTCGCCTTCGCTGTTGAACAAGAGGATATAGGTCCCGCGCCCGATCAGCCCACGGTCACGCAACTCCGCTCTGGGCAGGGTTCCCAACAGGCGGTCGGACTCATCGACCCAGGCAATCGACTCGGCATCGGACGCTGCGCGATGTTCGACCTCCTGGGTCGAGATCGGCATGTTCTCAGCCCTGCGACAGCAGCTGGCGCAGGTCGATCACTGCAGCGTTGGCCCGCGAGATGTAGTTGGCCATGACCAGCGAGTGGTTGGCCCACATGCCGAAACCGCTGCCGTTGAGAATCATCGGGCTCCAGACCGGTGCCTGGGAAGCTTCCAGCTCGCGGATGATCTGGCGTACGCTCACGGTTGCGTTCTTCTTGGCCAGCACGTCGGCGAAATCGACTTCGATGGCGCGCAGCAGGTGCGACAGCGCCCAGGCCTGACCGCGGGCTTCGTAGAAGACGTTATCGATCTGCATCCACGGGGTTTCGACGATTTCCTCGTCCACCTGCGGTGCCTGACCAGCGATCACGCTTTCGGTCTTGAGGGTCGTGTTCAGTTTGACGCGACCAACGCTGGCCGACAGTCGTTGCGACAGCGAACCCAGACGGGTACCGACATCGCCCAGCCAGTTGTTCAGGTTGTCGGCGCGGGTGTAGAACAGCGCGTTGGTCTGGCTTGGATCGGACAGACGATTCTGGTAGCGCGTCAGCAGGTTGATGCCTTCCTGAAACTCCGATTCGCTGGAGGGCAGCACCCAGCTCTTGTTGTCGAAGTTGAAACGTGGCTCGGCACGCGCCAGATCACCGTCTTCGGCCGACTGCGACTGCGAACGGGCGAAGTCCTTGCGCAGGGCGCGGCTCAGGTCACGCACCTGTACCAGCACGCCGTATTCCCAGCTGGGCATGTTGTCCATCCACAGGCCGGGTGGAAAACGGTCGTTGGAAATGTAGCCACCGGGCTTGTTCAGCAATGTGGAGGCCACGGTCTTGAGGGTTTCCACCGTGGTATAGCCCACTACTATCTGACGTCCGTCACGCTGCGCTGCGGCCTGTGCGTTCTGCTGCACCGGGAACAGTTCGGGCTCTTCACTCCAGTACCAACCCAGCAACAGGGTCACGACTAGATAGACAGCCAATGCGCCCAGTAGCGCTTTGCTCAGCAACAGGCTCTTCACAGAGCTGCGTGTTCTGCCACTGGTGTCGGCACGCTCGCGCGCATCGCCTGTGCCCGCACGATTCTTCCAGTCCAGCATGGCTTATGTCCTTTCTATCGCGGAATTCATGGGTTCTGACCTCGTCACCCGCCTAACGTGCCTCCTACGGGCAAAGTTTTCCAGGTGAGATAGCGCAACGGCACTATAAAGGATGCACAAGCAGGCTGCAGCCGCGGCAAAGGCATCCGGATGTGTCAGGCCAGGTCCAAGTGCCGATCGACAATGAAAGCCATGTGCCATCTTTTTAACGCCCACGTCACGAGCCTGTAACAGATCGGCCATACCTTCACGCACTGACCATTTCGCTGTTGGTAGTGCCCTATGCGCCTGAAACTGCTCACCAATCTGAACACATTGTTGCTGGTCGCCGTGTGCACTGCACTGGCGGCGACCCTGTGGTGGTCGCAAAGGGCGCTGGAACAGCCTTACCTGCTAATGGAGCGCTACCTGCAACTGTCTCGGCAGTTTCAGGATGAGGTCGTGCGCAATGTCCAGGATTACCTGAACAGCGGCGATGCGTTGCGCCATGCCGAAGCCACCCAAGCCTTGACCCGGCTGCGCGAGGGCATCACCGGGCTGCCGGCAGGGCTCACCGGCCCCCTGCTGCAGGAAGTGGATGCGCTGATGACGTTCACTGCCGAGCAACTGCTGGCGGCCGGCAAGCTGGCGGGCGACCCTCAGGCCCTGCTGGTGCAGGCCGAACGCGAACTGGGCGGCACGCTGGAACAGCTGGCCCGGTATGCACAGGGTGACAGCGCTTATCAGGCAGCGCTGCTGAGCGCCAGCCAGCAATTGGCCAAGCTGACCCTGGCGCGGGAGAAGATGGTCAGCAGCGGACACAGTGAGCTGGCCGCCGACGTGGAGCGCGAACTGGCCGGCATCAGGACCCAAGCCACCACCTTGCAAGGCTTGCCGCTGCTGGGGGTTTCCAGCACCAGCGCATCGAGTGCCGATGATTTCGCTTCTTTGATGGGTTTGCAGAATGAGAACACCACGACTACTCAGGACGACGGCGTGGACCTCAAACGCGAGTTGGCCAGCCTGTTGACGCGGTACCCGGCCGAATTGAGCCGCACCCGTGAACTGATCCAGCGTCGGACGGAACTGGCCGAGGCCGCGCAGCAACGCATCGGCGCGGTCCAGCAGGGCCTGGGAGCGCTGGAACCCGGCGTACGCAGCCAGCACGCTCGAATCCAGAGCGAAGTACGGCTTCTACAAGGTGCCATGATCGGCCTGATTCTGTTGATCGCACTGCTGATCGACGTCTTGCAGCGGCGCCTCGCCGGCGTGCTGACGCGCCTGGATCCGGCCCTCTCGACCTGGGCCGAGGGTGACTTTGCCCGGCCCATTGCCCTGGGCCGGACCAATCATGAATTGCAGGCCATTGAAGCGTCCCTCAATCGCCTGCGCCTGTATCTGGTCGAGTTGGTCGGCACCATTCGCCAGAACGCCGAGCAGGTGGCCGGGAGCAGCCATCAACTGGCCGAGCTCAGTGGTGGCCTGCATCAAGGGGCGCTGCGCCAGGCTGGCGATACTGCGCAGATTCGCGATGCACTGGGCGAGCTGGAAGCGACCATCGGCCAAGTGGCCGGTGACGCCAGTCAGGCTGCGGCGGCCAGCCGCCTGGCGGGTGATGCGGTGGAGCATGGTCAGCAGGTCATCGGGCAGAGCCTGAGAGGACTGCATGCGCTGGTGGGTGAGGTGCAGGGCAACGCGCAGATGATCGAACAGCTCGCCGAGGAATCGGCCACCATCGGCGAAGTGCTGACCGTGATTCGCTCGATCGCCGACCAGACCAACCTGCTCGCCCTCAATGCCGCGATCGAAGCGGCCCGCGCCGGCGAAATGGGTCGCGGTTTCGCGGTGGTGGCCGAAGAGGTGCGTTCGCTGGCGTCGCGCACCACCGGGGCGACCCATCAGATTCAGACCTTGATTGCCGGCCTGCAGACGGTTGCGCGCGATTCCGTGCAGGGTATCCGCGCGCAGGTGGTTCATGCCCAGGCCACGGCGAGTCAGGCCGAGGCGGCGGACGGCGCGCTGGCGCAGATCGTCACGGCGATCCAGACCATCTCCGACACCGCCGTGCGCATCGCCGACTCGACTGCACAGCAAAGTGGCGCGGTAGGCGACATTCGCGAGCACGGCGAGCGCATTCATGGCCTGGGTGAAGACAACCTGCAACTCATTGACCAGGGACGGGCTCAAGGGGAGCACCTGTTGCAACTGGGGGGCGAGCTGCGCACGGCGGTGCAGGCGTTCAGGGTCTAGCGCGGGCGACCCTGTCCAGGCGACCCTATCCGGGCGACCCATCCTGTTACATGAAATTGCCCCCTGCCGATTCGGCAGTACCGCACGGCTCCAGTATGATGCGCGCTCAGTTGCTGTTCGAGAAACGTCATGCGCCGCCTGCTCTGCCTCCTGTTGTTGGTTTTCGCACTGCCCGTCGCGGCTTCCGGCCTGCTCGACACACGGCCCAGCGCCACCCTGGGAGGCGCATCGCTGAACAACAGCGCCGACTTCCTGCCGGTCGGCCAGGCGTTCCAGCTCGAACAAGTGCAGTCGTCGGCGCAAGACATCACCCTGCGCTTCATCATCGCCGAAGGCTACTACCTCTATCGCCACCGCTTCGAATTCAAGGCCGAACCCGCCGACATCGCGTTGGGAACGGTACAACTGCCGCCTGGCGAGGCGAAACATGACGAGTACTTCGGCGATGTCGAGGTGTACCACGGCATTCTCGATGTGCACATTCCTCGCCCCAGCGATGATCAGCGGGCCTTCACTCTAGCGGTGACCTTCCAGGGTTGTGCGGACAAGGGCTTGTGCTATCCGCCTGAAACCCAGCGCCTGTCCGTGGCGGGTATCGGTCAGGCTGCGCCGGTGGTCAGCCAGACGCCGGTCACGGATGGCTGGCAATGGCATGAACTGGCGTTGTTCTTTCTCGCCGGCATCGGCCTGACCTTCACACCCTGCGTGTTGCCGATGCTGCCGATCCTGTCCGGCGTGGTCCTGCGCGGGCAGGTCGGCGGGTGGCGCGGCTTCAGTCTGTCGCTCGCCTATGTGCTGCCCATGGCAGTCTGTTTCGCCTTGCTGGGTGCGCTGATGGGCAAGTTCGGCGCCGAACTCAATCTGCAGGCACGCTTGCAGTCGGTCTGGGTGCTGGTGCCCTTCGCCCTGTTCTTCGTGATTTTCGCCCTGGCCATGTTCGGTTTGTTCGAGCTCAAGCTGCCAGCGGCCGTGAGCCAGCGCCTCGATCGCGTGGCCGGCAATGCCAAGGGCGGCTCGCTGTGGGGCGCCGCGGTGCTGGGCGTGGTGTCGAGCCTGTTGGTGTCACCGTGCGTATCGGCGCCGCTGGCCGGGGCACTGCTCTATATCAGCGCCAGCGGCGATGCCTTGGGAGGCGGGTTGAAACTCTTCTCCCTGGGCCTGGGCATGGGTGCGCCGCTGCTGTTGGTCGCCACCGGCGGCGCGGCCTGGCTGCCCAAGAGCGGCCCTTGGCTGGTGACCGTCAAGAATGCCATCGGCGTGCTGCTGCTGGGCCTGGCGATCGCCCTGCTCGCCCGGGTATTGCCGGGCAGTGTGACCCTGCTGTTGATCGGTCTGCTGGCCGCCGGCGTCGGTGTGTTCATGGGTGCTCTGGAGTGGGTGGTGAAACCGGCACGGCAACG
This sequence comes from Pseudomonas sp. PS01301, assembly GCF_029960215.1. Lineage (NCBI taxonomy): Bacteria > Pseudomonadati > Pseudomonadota > Gammaproteobacteria > Pseudomonadales > Pseudomonadaceae > Pseudomonas > Pseudomonas sp. PS01301. The sequence goes on from NZ_JASCPM010000026.1 coordinate 40,322, forward strand.
CTTGCAACAGGTGCTGGGGCTGGGCTTTGTGTTCTACGCCCTGGCTTGCTGGCACGGAGCCCTGAGCGGCCAATCCGATCCTTTCCAGCCGCTGGCACGTCCCACCGTCAGCGCTTCGAGTGCTGCCCCGCCGAGTGCCGCAGCCGATGCGTGGCAGACGGTGACTACCCGTGAAGGTTTCGAACTGGCCCTGCATCAGGCCAAGGCCAGTGGCCAGCCTCTGGTACTGGACTGGTACGCCGACTGGTGCATCAGCTGCAAGGTCATCGAGCATGAAGTACTGACCGATCCGCAGGTCATCGTGCGGCTGGCCGGGTATCGCAAGGTGCGCCTGGACATCACCCAGAGCAATGCCGAACAGCGCGCCCTGCTCGATCGCTTCAAGCTGTTCGGGCCACCGGCCTTGCTGTTCTTCGACGCCAACGGCATCGAACAGGTCGCCTCGCGGGTCGTTGGCGAAATCGATGCGGCAGGGTTCGTCGGGAAAATACCGTCATCAGGCGATGAATGATCGTCGGCAGTGACCGAAATCGACAAGCGAGTCACAAATTTTGCGCAAACATCGGACAACGTGCGGGCTATTGCGCTTAACTGGACAGACGCCTGGGCTTTCCGGCATAGTTCGCCCGCTCCGCGTGTGAACCCGACGGTGAGAGGTCACTGAGAATGGACATGATCCGACAGCTTTTGCCGGCGGATGTCACCACCGACGTGACGCGCCGCTGTCGATGAGCATCCCACTGTTCGACGTGCGTATTTTTCACCGGCACGTTCAAGAATTTTCGCCGTCACTCGGCCCTTTTCAACGGCACATGAGTGTTCGCAGCCTTCTTTGAAAGGCGCTTGGCATAGAACACCTACTGAACGCCCCTGACCGACCCTTGGGAGTTGATGATTAATGGATATTCGTAAAGTCAAGAAACTGATCGAGCTGCTGGAAGAGTCCGGCATCGACGAGCTGGAAATCAAGGAAGGCGAAGAATCCGTACGGATCAGCCGTCACAGCAAGACCCCGGCCCAGCAGTACTATGCGCCCGCGCCGATGGCAGCCCCTGCCGCCGCGCCCGTGGCCGCCGCACCTGCTGCCGCAGCCGCCGAACCCGCTGCTGCCAAGTTGAACGGCACCGTGGCTCGCTCGCCAATGGTCGGCACCTTCTACCGCAAGGCGTCGCCAGCGTCGCCGGCATTCGTCGAAGTGGGCCAGACCGTGAAGAAGGGCGATACCCTGTGCATCGTCGAAGCAATGAAAATGATGAACCACATCGAAGCTGAAACCAGCGGTGTGATCGAATCGATCCTGGTAGAAGACGGTCAGCCGGTTGAGTACGACCAGCCGCTGTTCACCATCGTTTGACCAGCGGAGAGCCTGCGATGTTGGAAAAAGTTCTGATCGCCAACCGCGGCGAAATCGCCTTGCGGATCCTGCGTGCCTGCAAAGAGCTGGGCATCAAGACCGTTGCCGTCTACTCCAAGGCCGACAAGGAGCTGATGCACCTCGGCCTGGCTGACGAGTCGGTCTGCATCGGTCCGGCGCCTGCCAACCTGTCCTATCTGCACATCCCGGCAATCATCGCCGCTGCCGAAGTGACTGGCGCCACCGCCATCCACCCAGGCTATGGCTTTCTCGCCGAGAACGCGGACTTTGCCGAGCAAGTCGAGAAATCCGGTTTTGCCTTCATCGGCCCGACTGCCGATACCATCCGCCTGATGGGCGACAAGGTTTCGGCCAAGCACGCGATGATCGCCGCTGGCGTACCGACGGTACCCGGCTCCGATGGCCCGCTGCCGGAAGACGAGGAAGAAGCCCTGCGCATTGGCCGTGAAGTCGGCTACCCGGTGATCATCAAGGCCGCTGGCGGCGGCGGTGGTCGCGGCATGCGTGTGGTGCACAAGGAAGAAGACCTGATCGCCTCGGCCAAGCTGACCCGCACCGAAGCCGGTGCCGCGTTCGGCAACCCGATGGTGTACCTGGAAAAATTCCTGACCAATCCACGTCATGTGGAAGTTCAGGTGCTGTCCGACGGCCAGGGCCAGGCAATTCACCTGGGCGACCGCGACTGCTCGCTGCAGCGCCGTCACCAGAAGGTACTGGAAGAAGCACCGGCACCGGGCATCGACGAGGCTGCTCGCGAGGAAGTTCTGGCTCGCTGCGTCAAGGCGTGCATCGAAATCGGCTACCGCGGTGCTGGCACTTTCGAGTTCCTGTACGAGAACGGTCGTTTCTATTTCATCGAGATGAACACACGCGTTCAGGTGGAGCACCCGGTATCGGAGATGGTCACGGGTATCGACATCGTCAAGGAGATGCTCAGCATCGCCGCAGGCAACAAGTTGTCGTTCACCCAGGATGACGTGGTCATTCGCGGTCACTCCCTGGAGTGCCGGATCAACGCCGAAGACCCGAAGAACTTCATCCCCAGCCCCGGCACCGTCAAGCATTTCCACGCGCCGGGTGGCAACGGCGTTCGCGTCGACTCGCACCTGTACAGTGGCTATGCGGTACCGCCGAACTACGACTCGCTGATCGGCAAGCTGATCACCTGGGGCAAGGATCGCGACGAGGCCCTGGCCCGTATGCGCAATGCGCTGGACGAGATCATCGTGGACGGCATCAAGACCAACATCCCACTGCACCGTGACCTGGTGCGCGATGAAGGTTTCTGCAAAGGCGGCATCAACATTCACTACCTGGAACACAAACTGGCCAGCCAGAAGTGATTCGGTAGTCTATGTGACGTTGTCATGTGAAAAGGACCCGGCTTTCGAGCCGGGTTTTTTTTGGTCCTGACGCGCCTCCTCGCGTAAACTGGCGCGCTTGTCGCAGCGACCCTGCTGCGCCCACCGTTTAGATCGAAGGTGCCTGCCATGCCTTGGCTGCAAGTCCGTCTGGCCATCAGCCCAGAACAAGCCGAAACCTATGAAGATGCGCTGCTGGAAGTCGGTGCCGTGTCCGTCACGTTCATGGACGCCGAAGACCAGCCGATCTTCGAACCTGAACTCAACACCACACCGCTGTGGTCGCACACCCACTTGCTGGCGCTGTTCGAAGCCGACACCGACGCCGACGCAGTATTTGCCCACTTGCAGTTGCTGACCGGCACGACGCTGCCCGAGCATCACGCCGAGGTGATCGAGGACCAGGACTGGGAACGCAGCTGGATGGACAATTTCCAGCCCATGCGCTTCGGCCGCCGCTTGTGGATCGTACCCAGCTGGCACGAAGCCCCGGAGCCTGGCGCCGTCAACTTGCTGCTGGACCCGGGCCTGGCGTTCGGCACCGGCACCCACCCCACCACGGCCCTGTGCCTGGAGTGGCTGGACGGTCAGCAATTGCAGGACACTCAGGTGCTGGACTTCGGCTGCGGCTCGGGCATCCTGGCGATCGCTGCACTGCTGCTGGGTGCGCAGCAGGCGGTCGGCACCGACATTGACGTGCAGGCCCTGGAGGCTTCGCGCGACAACGCCCAGCGCAACGGCATTGCCGACGACCGCTTCCCGGTGTATCTGCCTGCCGACTTGCCTGCGCAGCAGGCGGACGTGCTGGTAGCCAACATCCTTGCCGGGCCGCTGGTCAGCCTCGCACCCCAGCTCAGCGGGCTGGTCCGGCCTGGCGGCCTGCTGGCGTTGTCCGGCATCCTCGCCGAGCAGGGTGAGGAAGTCGCCGCCGCCTACGCCCAGGACTTCGAGCTGGACCCGATCGCCAACCGTGATGGCTGGGTACGCATCAGCGGCCGTCGCCGCTGAGCCCCGACCAGCATGTTCCCCTGCCCTCCCAGGACCTGCGCATGAGCGAAAGTTTCGTCACCCAGTGCCCGCATTGCCAGAGCAGCTTCCGCGTCAACCACAGCCAGCTGAGTGTGGCACGTGGCGTGGTTCGTTGTGGCTCCTGCCTGCAGGTCTTCAACGCCGCCCGGCAGTTGCTCGAACAGAGCGCGACCCTGACCCCGGCCAACCTGCCCAGGCCGCCTGAGCTGGCGCCGCGGCCGTGGAGCAACGGTGACATCGACCTGGACCAGCTGGAGCTGGGCGACGCGCCCCGAGTGGACAGCCTGAGCGCGCGCCGGGACGATACCGAGGTGGATTCGCCAGCCTTGCCGCCGATCATCGAGCGGCAACCTGCACTGGATGACGACGAAGCAGTAGCGCCTGCGAGCCGCACCGAACCGTCGTTTTCACGCCGCGCAGACCTCGACGACACGCACATCGACGATGAACCGTCCCTGAACGGCCACGGCCGGCTGTCGGCGCTGGACGAACACGACCGGGACGAGCCACCCGTGAGCGCCTTCAACTCGCCGCGCAAGGCGCAAGCCGACCGCAACGAACCGGCCGTGCGTGATGACGACGACCTGGCCGGTCTGCTCGACGAGCCGATGCAACTGGCCTGGGAGAAGCCTCGCCCGCACTGGGGCAAACGCTTGATGTGGTTGGGCCTGGCGATCGTGGCCGCCTTGGGCCTGGGCGTGCAATACGTGGTCTACCACTTCGGCGAGCTGGCTCGACAGGATCAGTATCGCCCCCTGTTTCAGGAACTGTGCCCCGTAATAGGCTGCAGCGTACCGGCCAAGGTCGATATTGCCCTGATAAAAAGCAGCAACCTGGTGGTGCGCAGCCACCCTGACTTTGCCGGAGCGCTGGTGGTGGATGCAATCATCTACAATCGCGCCGCGTTTGCGCAGCCCTTTCCCCTGCTTGAACTGCGCTTCGCCGACCTCAACGGCCAACTGATCGCCAGCCGTCGCTTCAAGCCCAGCGAATACCTCAACGGCGAGTTGGCCGGCAAGGCCGAGATGCCCCCGCAGACGCCTATCCACATTGCCCTGGACATCCTCGACCCAGGCCCTGCAGCGGTCAATTACAGCCTGAGTTTCCGCTCGCCCGAATAGCCGGATGCTTCGGTGGAGGGGCGCACTCCGCCCGTCCAAACCTGTCCGCGGGGGCAGATAACTGTTCAGATTTTATCCAAATCGATCTTTAACCCGTCATCGAGAGCGGGTATTATGCCAACCCTTTTTCGAACTCTCATGATCCGGCCCCACAACAGGGAAGTCCTATGTCGGCGGTACGCATCGGCCCATATACCTTGAACAATTCGCTGGTCCTGGCCCCCATGGCCGGGGTTACCGATCAGCCCTTTCGTCAGTTGTGCAAGCGCCTGGGCGCAGGCCTGGTGGTGTCGGAGATGGTCACCAGCGACATGAGCCTGTGGAACAGCCGCAAGTCGCGGCTGCGCATGATCCACGAAGGTGATCCCGAGCCGCGCTCGGTGCAGATCGCCGGCGGGGACGCGCAGATGCTGGCCGAGGCGGCACGGGCCAACGTCGAGGCCGGGGCGCAGATCATCGACATCAACATGGGCTGTCCGGCGAAAAAGGTGTGCAACAAGGCAGCGGGGTCTGCCTTGCTCAAGGATGAAGCGCTGGTGGCGCAGATTCTGGAGGCGGTGGTGGGGGCTGTGGATGTGCCGGTCACCCTGAAGATTCGTACGGGTTGGGACCGTTCCAACCGTAATGGCATCAGCGTTGCAAAGATTGCCGAGCAATCGGGCATCGCCGCGTTGGCGGTGCACGGTCGCACACGCGCCGACCTGTACACCGGCGAAGCCGAATACGACACCATCGCCGCGATCAAGCAGGCGGTGTCGATCCCGGTTTTTGCCAATGGCGACATCGATTCACCGCACAAAGCCCGGCAGGTATTGCAGGCGACCGGTGCCGACGGCCTGCTGATAGGGCGCGCGGCGCAGGGTCGGCCGTGGATCTTCCGGGAAATCGAGCATTACCTGCGCACCGGTGAACTGCTGCCGGCACCGCAGTTGAGTGAAGTGGAAAGCATTCTGCTGGAACATTTGCAGGCCCTGCACGCCTTCTATGGCGAGGTCATGGGCGTGCGCATCGCACGCAAGCATGTTGGCTGGTACCTGAGTACACAGCCGGGCGGGCGGGAATTTCGCAGCCATTTCAATGGGCTGCAAGAGACGCAAGAGCAATGCGCCAACGTTCGCGAGTTTTTCGGCGAACGCCATAGAAGCCTTGGTGAAAGGGACGCGAAAGAGGTGGCCGCATGACGATGATGAGCGAGACTTTAGTGAGTGGAACAACGCCTGTGAGCGACAACGTAAACCTGAAGCAGCATCTGAACACGCCGAGCGAAGAGGGCCAGACCCTGCGCGGCAGTGTCGAGAAGGCGTTGCACAACTACTTTGCGCACCTCGAAGGCGCCTCCGTCACGGACGTGTACAACCTGGTGTTGTCCGAAGTCGAAGCTCCCTTGCTCGAAAGCGTCATGAACCACGTCAAGGGCAACCAGACCAAGGCCAGTGAGATGCTGGGCCTGAATCGCGGCACCCTGCGCAAGAAACTCAAGCAATACGATCTGCTGTAACCGAAGTATTCAAACCAGAAAAGGCGACCCAGCGGTTCGCCTTTTTTGTTGACTTCTACGCTTTGAAGATGGAAATCGTGATGACCGACCAGACCACCCGCCTGCCGATCCGCCGCGCCTTGATCAGCGTTTCCGACAAGACCGGGATCGTTGAATTCGCCCGCGAACTGGAAGCCCTTGGCGTCGAGATCCTGTCCACCGGCGGTACCTTCAAGCTGCTGCGCGACAACGCCGTGGCCGCTGTGGAAGTGGCCGACTACACCGGCTTCGCCGAGATGATGGACGGCCGCGTGAAAACCCTGCATCCGAAGATCCACGGCGGCATCCTCGGCCGTCGCGGTACCGACGACGCCATCATGGCCGAACATGGCATCAAGCCGATCGATCTGGTCGCGGTCAACCTCTATCCCTTCCAGGCCACGATTTCCAAGCCCGGCTGCGACCTGCCCACCGCCATCGAGAACATCGACATCGGCGGACCGACCATGGTCCGTTCGGCCGCGAAAAACCACAAGGACGTGGCCATCGTGGTCAACGCCAGTGACTACGCACAGGTGCTGGAAAGCCTGAAAGCCGGTGGCCTGACCTACGCGCAGCGCTTCGACCTGATGCTCAAGGCTTTCGAGCATACCGCCGCGTACGATGGCATGATCGCCAACTACATGGGCACCATCGATCAGGCTAGCGAGACCCTGAGCACCGAAGGCCGCGGCGAATTCCCGCGCACTTTCAACAGCCAGTTCGTCAAGGCCCAGGAAATGCGCTACGGCGAGAACCCGCACCAGAAAGCGGCGTTCTACGTCGAGGCCCAGCCGGCCGAAGTGGGCATCGCCACCGCGACCCAGCTGCAAGGCAAGGAACTGTCCTACAACAACGTGGCCGATACCGACGCCGCGCTGGAATGCGTGAAGAGCTTCGTCAAGCCGGCCTGCGTCATCGTCAAGCATGCCAACCCGTGCGGCGTGGCCGTGTGCCCGGAGGCCGAAGGCGGTATCCGCCAGGCCTATGAGCTGGCCTACGCCACCGACACCGAATCGGCCTTCGGCGGCATCATCGCCTTCAACCGTGAACTGGATGCAGCCACGGCCAAGGCCATCGTCGAGCGTCAGTTCGTCGAAGTGATCATTGCCCCGAGCGTCAGCGAAGAAGCCCGCGTCATCGTCGCGGCCAAGGCCAACGTGCGCCTGCTGGCCTGTGGACAGTGGTCGGCCGAGCGGGCCGACGCCTGGGACTACAAGCGAGTGAACGGCGGCCTGCTGGTGCAAAGCCGCGACATTGGCATGATCAGCGCCGATGATCTGAAGGTGGTGACGCGCCGAGCACCGAGCGAGCAAGAAATCCATGACCTGATCTTTGCCTGGAAAGTGGCCAAGTACGTCAAGTCCAACGCGATCGTGTACGCCAAGAATCGCCAGACCATCGGTGTCGGTGCCGGTCAGATGAGCCGAGTGAACTCGGCGCGCATCGCGGCGATCAAGGCTGAACACGCCGGGTTGCAGGTACAGGGTTCTGTGATGGCCTCGGACGCGTTCTTCCCGTTCCGCGATGGCCTGGACAACGCGGCCAAGGTGGGGATCACCGCGGTGATCCAGCCGGGCGGTTCGATGCGTGATGCCGAGGTGATTGCGGCGGCCGATGAAGCCGGGATCGCGATGGTCTTCACCGGCATGCGCCACTTCCGCCACTAACTTGGCGACGGCCGCATTGAAGCGGGTATCTGCCGCGTTGGAACCGGTGTCGCTGATGCTCATTGCCAATAGGCAACTGCGCTCAGCGCCACCGGTTCCGCCTTGCATCTACCCACTCCACTGCGACCTCCTGCAGTGATGTTCCACGGGTACGCCACCCCTGTAGCAGCGGCGCGAGCCGCGTCAGGCCGTTACGCGACATACCGTGAACACCCCTAGAATTCCGCTTTACCGAGGTTTTGAACCATGAACGTATTGATCATTGGCAGCGGCGGGCGCGAACATGCGCTGGCCTGGAAAGTCGCCCAGGACCCACGGGTCGAGAAAGTCTTCGTAGCGCCGGGCAACGCCGGTACCGCTATCGAAGCCAAGTGCGAGAACGTCGCTATCGACATGCTGGCACTGGAGCAACTGGCCGACTTCGCCGAACAGAACGTGTCCCTGACCATCGTCGGCCCGGAAGTGCCGCTGGTGGCCGGCGTCGTCGATCTGTTCCGCTCGCGCAACCTGGATTGTTTCGGTCCGACCGCAGGCGCAGCCCAGCTCGAAGGCTCGAAGGCGTTCACCAAGGATTTCCTGGCGCGGCACAAGATTCCCACCGCCGACTACCAGAACTTCACCGAGATCGAGCCGGCCCTGGCCTATCTGCGTGAAAAAGGCGCGCCGATCGTGATCAAGGCCGATGGCCTGGCCGCTGGCAAGGGTGTGATCGTCGCCATGACCCTGCAAGAAGCCGAAGACGCCGTGCGCGACATGCTCGCCGGCAATGCCTTCGGTGATGCCGGCTCGCGCGTGGTCATCGAAGAGTTTCTCGATGGCGAGGAAGCCAGTTTCATCGTCATGGTCGACGGCAAGAACGTGCTGCCCATGGCCACCAGCCAGGACCACAAGCGGGTCGGCGACGGCGACAGCGGCCCGAACACCGGTGGCATGGGTGCCTACTCCCCTGCCCCGGTGGTAACTGCCGAGGTTCACCAGCGGGTCATGGATCAAGTCATCTGGCCCACCGTGCGTGGCATGGCCGAAGAAGGCAACGTCTACACCGGCTTCCTGTATGCCGGTCTGATGATCGACAAGGCCGGCAACCCCAAGGTCATCGAGTTCAACTGCCGCTTCGGTGATCCGGAAACCCAGCCGGTCATGCTGCGCCTGCAGTCGAGCCTTATTCTGCTGATCGAAGCGGCCTTCGCTCAGGCGCTGGACAAGATCGAAGCGCAATGGGACCCGCGGCCGAGCGTCGGCATCGTGCTGGCGGCCGGTGGCTACCCAGGCGACTACGGCAAAGGCGATGTGATCGGTGGCCTGGATGCAGCGGCGAACGAGCCGGGCAAGGTGTTCCATGCGGGCACCGCGCTCAAGGATGGCCAAGTCGTCACGGCAGGTGGCCGCGTGTTGTGCGCCACGGCACTGGGTGACAGCGTTGGCGCCGCCCAACGGCAGGCCTATTCGCTGGCAGCCAAGATCGATTGGTCTGGCTGCTTCTATCGTCGTGACATCGGTTACCGGGCCATTGCTCGCGAAAACGGCGAGTAAACGGTGAACGTCGAGGGCGTGACGCCCTCGACACACGTTTCACAGCGCACACGGCTATAATCAGGCATTCATCTACGAAGGGATTTCGCCTTGCGCTGGCTCAGGACTGCCATAGGATTCACCGCGGGCCTGCTGGCCCTGCTCTGTATGCTCGGTGCTCACGCAGAGTCGGCGGGCGGCTGGTCGATGCTGATGGACGAGGATGGCCGGCTGCAGTTGGGCGACGTGCGCTCCGAACGCTTCCAGAACCAGTTCTCCCCCGTGCAACTGCGCCAGGTCAACGCCGCCGGACCTAACGGCGCGCTGTGGCTGCACTACCGCCTGCCGCCGAGCGACCAGGAATTGTTGCTGCGGATTTTCTGCCCCGATCTCAAGGCGCTGGATTTCTACGTGCTCGATGCCGACGCGCTCATCAGACGCGCCTCCTCGGACACCGATGTCAATACTGAAGCCCCGCTGGCCAGCAGTGATCATCTGCTGACCCTGCCGGTGAGCCAGAAGCCTCTGGACGTCTATCTGCGCATCGCTTCGGAACACCAGATTCGTCCCAGCATCGTGCTGCAATCGTCTTCCGCGGCTGCCGCCGACCAACGTGAGCCATTGCTGTTCGGTCTGCTGTTGGGCTGTGTCGCCATGCTCATCCTGCACAACCTGATGTGCTTCGCCCATCGGCGCTCCAGCAGCAGCCTGTGGCTGGCCTGCTCCCAGGCATGCCTGCTGGCATCGGCGCTGATCCTGTTCAACTTCACCGGACCCTGGGTTTCGCTCTGGCCGGGGGCGCGCACGCCGGCTGCCTACAGTGCGCTGCTGCTGGCATCGGTGACCGGGCTGCTGTTCTGCCTGCGTTTCTTTGCCGTGCGCCAACACCAGCGCTCCAACACCATCATCAAGGCCGAAGTGGCGCTGATTGCCCTGTGCGGGTTGCTGCTGCTGTTCGTCGACGGCCTGCCGTTCAACTTCTTCGCCTACGGCCTGCTGGCTCTGACCAGCCTGACCATGCTGATGATCGGCGCCTGGCACTGGCTGCAGGGCTACCGCCCGGCACGGACGTTCTGCCTGGGTCTGCTGGTGTGCAACCTGGGCTGCCTGGTGGTCCTGCCAGCGCTTCTCGGCCTGACCCGCACACCTTCGCAATGGCTGATCTTTACCTTGCTCGGATTCGCCATGGTCGGCGGAGTGATCCTCAATGCCGCCCTGACCCAGCGTCTGCGCAGCATCAGTGAGGATCGCTACAGCGCCAGCCGGCAACTGGCGGCCAGCACAGCCGAGATCAACGCCAAGGCAGAATTTCTGGCCAAGCTCAGCCACGAGATTCGTACACCCATGAACGGCGTACTGGGCATGACCGAGCTGTTGCTGGGCACGCCGCTGTCGGTCAAGCAACGCGACTATGTACAGACTATCCACAGTGCCGGCAACGAGCTGCTCGGTCTGATCAACGAGATCCTGGATATTTCCAAGATCGAATCCGGACAGATCGAGCTCGACGATGTGCAGTTCGACCTGCACGCGTTGATCGAAGACTGCCTGAACATCTTCCGCGCCAAGGCTGAGCAGCAGAACATCGAACTGATCAGCTTCACCCAGCCGCAGGTGCCGCGGGTCATCAGCGGTGACCCTACACGCCTGCGCCAAGCGCTGCTGAGCCTGTTGGACAACGCCCTGAAGAAGACCGACCAGGGTGAGATCCTGCTGGTAGTGGCGCTCGACCAGCGCAGTGCCACACCGCGCCTGCGCATCGCCGTGCAGGACAGCGGCGAACCGATGCCGAGCGCCGAACGCGAAGCGCTGCTGCACACCGAGCTGCGCAGCACCAACCTGCTCGACGGCAATCGCCTGAGCGGGCATTTGGGGCTGGTGATCGCCCGTCAACTGGTGCTGTTGATGAAGGGGGATTTCGGCATCAAGAGCGGCAGCGAGCATGGCAGTACCCTGTGGCTGACCCTGCCGCTGGATCCGCAGCGACTCGAACAGCCCTGCTCGGACCTCGATCTGCCGCTCAAGAACGCACGGGTGCTGGTGGTCGACGACAACGAAACCTGCCGCAAGGTGCTCGTGCAGCAGTGCAGTGCCTGGGGCCTGAACGTCAGCTCGGTGCCGTCAGGCAAGGAAGCCTTGGCCCTGCTGCGCACCAAGGCGCATTTGCGTGACTATTTCGATGTGGTCCTGCTGGACCAGAATATGCCCGGCATGACCGGCATGCAGCTGGCAGCGAAGATCAAGGAAGATCCAAGCCTGAACCACGATATTCTGCTGATCATGCTCACTGGCATCAGCAACGCGCCGAGCAAGATCGTCGCGCGCAATGCCGGGATCAAACGGATCCTGGCCAAGCCCGTGGCCGGCTATACGCTCAAGACCACCCTGGCCGACGAGCTCAGCCATCGCGGCGACATCGAGGCACCGCCACCTGCCGCTGCCCACCTGCCGCCGATCGACCTGCCCAGCGACTTTCGCATCCTGGTGGCCGAGGACAACAACATTTCCACCAAGGTGATCCGCGGCATGCTCGGCAAGCTCAACCTGCATCCGGACACCGCCAGCAATGGTGAGGAAGCCTTGCGAGCGATGAAGGCCCAACGCTACGACCTGGTGCTGATGGACTGTGAAATGCCGATCCTCGATGGCTTTTCTGCCACCCGTCAGCTGCGTGCGTGGGAGATGGGCAACCAGCGCGTGCGTACGCCGGTGGTGGCGCTGACCGCACACATCCTCAGCGAGCACAAGGATCAGGCGCGCCAGGCCGGCATGGACGGACATATGGCCAAGCCGATCGAAATGTCGCAGCTGCGCGAATTGGTCGAGCATTGGGCGGCCCAGCGCGAGGCCATCGTGCCGCCTTTGAAAACCCTCTGATCCTGCACCTGCCCCTGTAGCAGCGGCGCGAGCCGCGTCAGCTGTATACGCGGTGTGTCAGGCAGTGCGCGGTGTGGCCGGACGCGGCTTGCGCCGCTGCTACAGGGGGGGGGGCGTTCGGCGGCAGTGTGCGCGGTGTGTCAGGGAATGCGCAGTGTGGCAGCGGTTGATGTTCGTTTGCAGATCAGGGTTTGCTGCCGTACCAGCGTGGGGTATAGACCCAGGTGCCGCCTGCGGCCTTGGCGAAGGTGCAGGTGGTGGAGGAACCCACCAGGACCATGGTGCGCATGTCCACCTGCTCGGGGGTCAACTCGCCCAAGGTGATGACGCGCAGGGTCTGGCCGGGCCGGCCGATGTCTCGCCCCAGAACGATGGGGGTAGTGGGGGCGCGATGCTGGCGAACGATGTCCAGGGCCTTGCCCAATTGCCATGGGCGCGAGCGGGAAATCGGGTTGTAGAACGCCAGGGCCAGGTCGGCCTCGCAGGCCAGGTCCAGACGCTTCTCGATGATCGCCCACGGCTTGAGGTTGTCGGACAGCGACAGCACGCAGAAATCGTGGCCCAGCGGCGCGCCGGCCTGTGCTGCGGTGGCCAGGGAGGCCGAAACGCCCGGCAGCATCTCCAGTTCCACTGCATGCCAGCGCGGATCGGTGGATTCGTGCAGCGCCTCCAGCACGGCGGCCGCCATGGCGAACACGCCAGGATCACCGGACGAGACTACCACCACCGAGCGGCCCTGAGCCGCCAACTCGAACGCATGGCGGGCACGTTGCATTTCTTCGCGGTTGTCGGTGCAGTGCAACACCTGATCGGCGCGGAACGGACCGGCCATGCGCACGTAGGTCTCGTACCCCAGCACATCGTTGGCACGCGCCAGTTCCGCTTTGACCGCCGGGACCATGAGGTCGGCAGCGCCGGGGCCCAGGCCGATCACCGCCAGACGTCCGCGCGGCAGGCCGATGCTGGCAATGTCCAACGGCTGATCAGCCACGGCGATCGCCACGTGCTTGCCGATCGCGATGGGGGACGACTGCGGCACTGCTTGGAGGGCCAGTTGTGCCAGCGAGCCTTGCGCCGCGGCAAAGCGCAGCGGCACGGCCAACGCTGCCGCGGCTTCATGCAGTACCGGATCAGCCATGTCGCGCTCGTTCGCCAGCAGGCACGCCAGCGATGGCAGGGCAATGCCGCTGCGCTGCAGCGCGTCACGCACGGACTCGGCCAGTTCGGGCTGCGCCGCACTCACCGCGACCAGCACGTTGCATGGGTGGATGAGCAGCTCGTTGGCCGAGGGCTGCCGCGCCTCGCTGCCGACATGGATGGTCAGCCGCGCCTGGGCATCCTCGGGCAGGCGCGCATCGGCCAGCCACGGCGCTGCGCCTTCGACACGCACGGCTTCACCGGCCAGCAAGTCGGAAACGAAGCGCTTGCCCAGCTCCAGATCGGCCAGGGCGTAGCCACTGGGCGGATTGAGCAGGCAGGTGCCGAAGCGCAATTCGCCGCTGGTGGTGATCGCGGCGGCGATGCCCAGCCCTGCAGCGATTTCACGAGCCAGCACGTTGACCCCGGCCAGGCCTCCTAACAGCGGCACGACGGCGCTGCCGTCCTCGGCCACGGCCAGCACCGGAGGCTCGGCGCCCTTCTCCAGCAGGACCGGCGCCAGGCTGCGGATGACGATACCTGCCGCGCACAGGGCGATGATCGGCGTGTCTTGCTGATACAGCTGACGCAAGGTGGCACCGAAGTCCTGGTAGCTGCGGTCGACATCGGTCACGCGCTCGGCCAGGCCGTGGATCAGCGCCTGTGGATAGCATTGCTGCAGGCGCCGCGCGGTGGCCAGTGCGCCACTGCCGAGAATCACGATTGCTGGAGCGTTCATCAGCCTTGCCACCTCTCACCCGGAACGATGATCAAGGAAAAATACGGCGACGAGGTCGGATCGACTTCGGCCAGGGGGACGACCTTCTGATTGGCCATGGTCGCGCGCTCGACGTACAGCGCGCGCTCGGCCAAGCCGAGTTCGGCCAGCACCTGGCGAACCTTGGGAAAGTTGCGGCCCAGCTTCATGATGACTGCGGCGTCGGCGTCGGCCAGACGACGCTTGAGATCATCCGCCGGGAGCACGCCCGACAGCACCGAAAGGCTCTGATTGCGGTACACCAGCGGCGCACCCAGCACCGAGGCGCCGCCGAGCATCGAGCAGACGCCGGGAATCACTTGGGCTTCATAGCGCTCGGCGAGTCGATCGTGCAGGTACATGTAGGAGCCGTAGAAGAACGGATCGCCTTCGCAGATCACCGCCACGTCGCGGCCGGCATCCAGGTGCGCGGCGACGTCCAGGCTGGCGGCGTCGTAAAAATCGCTGATCACCTGTTCATAGGACAGGGGCGCGGGCAGTGCCTCGGTGGTGACCGGGTAGACCAGCGGCAGCAAGGTCTGCTGCGCCTGCAGATGGCCTTCGATGATGCCGAAGGCGTTGCCCTTCTTGCCCTTGGCGACGAAATAGGCCACCACGGGCGCCTCGCGCAACAGGCGCAGCGCTTTCACGGTGATCAGTTCGGGATCGCCCGGGCCCACGCCCAGTCCCAGCAGACGGCCACGCGGTTGCATCATTCGACCTCCGTGGCCAATGCATTGACCGCTGCGGCCGCCATGGCGCTACCGCCCTTGCGACCTTCGACGATGACGAACGGCACGCCACGGCTGTCGGCCGCGAGCATAGCCTTGGACTCGGCAGCGCCGACGAAGCCGACCGGAAAGCCCAGGATCAGAGCGGGCTTGGGCGCGCCGGCATCGATCATGTCAAGCAGGTGGAACAGCGCGGTCGGCGCGTTGCCGATGACCACCACCGAGCCGGCCAGATGGGGCCGCCACAGCTCCAGCGCTGCCGCCGAACGGGTATTGCCCAGGGCCTGGGCCAGGGCGGGCACGCTGTCGTCCTTGAGGGTGCAGATCACTGGGTTGTTGGCGGGCAGGCGGGCGCGGGTGATGCCTTCGGCGACCATGCGCGCGTCGCACAGGATGGGTGCACCGGCTGCCAGAGCATCGCGTCCGGCCTTGCCGGCACCGGGGGAGAAACGCAGGTCCTGGACGACATCGACCATGCCGCAGGCGTGAATGACCCGCACGGCGAGTTTTTCCAGGTCGGCGGGGATCTGGTCCAGCTTCGCTTCGGCACGAATGATGGCGAAGGAGTTGCGATAGATCTCCTGACCATCGCGGATGTAGTCAATCATGGGTGTCGCTCCGTGAGCGGTCGCGCAGCAGGGCAGCGGCCGCATCCAGTGAAAGATGGCGCGCGAGCAGGGTCCCGAATCCGGGTACCCCGGCTGCGCGTAGATACAGGTCGTAGTGGCCGGCGGCGCTGGCCAGCAGGGTCGCCGGAGCGACATGGGCGGCGGCGCATGAGCGAGAACAGCCACTCAGATGGACGCTCAGCGGCGCTTGACCGGGCAATAGGGCGGCCAGGCGAACGGCGTCAGCCTTGGTGTCGGCCAGGCCCTTGGCACAGCCGCTGGCGCCCGTGCAGGCGATCATCGCGGCCAGTGGCTGCTGCGCACCGGTGATGAAGCCCAACGCGGTCAGGGCTCGCAGCACCGGCTCGGGATCGTGTAGATCGGGCAACAGCAGGCCTTGCCAGGGGGTCATGCGCAGGGTGCCGTTGCCGTGGTCGCGAGCGAGCTGGGCGGCGCCGCGCAGCATGGCTGGGGTCAACCGTCCCAGGGGAGCCAGGGCGCTGATGAAGCTCAGGCCTGGTTGGCGCTGTGGCTGGATGCCCAGTTTGAAGGTGGCTATGGGCTTGTCCAGTGGTGCAGGGCAAACAGGCAGACCCAGGGTGCTGAGGAATGCTTGAGTGGTGTCAGTAGTGGCCTCTTCGCGGGCAGAGAGCTCAGCCGCCCGCCCCGCTCCCACAGGTTCCGCGTCGCTGCTGCCGCTGTGTTGGTGGCTGAGCCCTTTGCCTGCGAAAAGGGCGTCCGTGTCGGCGAGCAGATCACGCATTCGGGTGTGCTCTGGGCGCGCCCGTTCGAGGAACTGCTCCAGCACCGCCACCACCAGGGCATGGCCATGGTCGAAGGGCACTGCGCCCACGGCAGCGTCGCTTCCGGGGCAGCCGGCCAGTCCGAACGCCCACATGCACTGCCCGTCTCGCTCGAAGGCCGACAGCCAAAGGTCATGGTGGTGATCGAGCATCGCCAGGCGCTCGCCGCCCTGCAGTTGCACGGCGAACTTGGCCGACAACGCATGAAAGCGCGGCTCGGTTTCCAAGCTGTGGATGATCTTCGCGGCCAACGGGCGTGTATCCGCCACCTGTTGAGGGTCGATGCCTGCCGTGGGGCTGAGCATGACGTTGCGCACATCGTCACCGGCCGCCTCTCGCGGGCCCAGACCGGCCTGCAGCAGATGCTCGATCAGGGCCTGCCGCTGCTCACCGATGCCACGGATCTGCAGGTTGGCGCGGTTGGTCGCCTCGATCGTGCCATGAGCATGGCGCTCGGCCGCTTCGGCTACGGCATCGGCCTGGTCGGCGCGCAACTCGCCACCGGCCAGCTTGATGCGGCAGATGCCCCCGTCCAACGCCTGAACGATACGCAGCAACCCCGGACACGCCGAGGGGCGGACAACGTTCGAGGTCTTGTTCAAAGGGGCACCGGGCACGCGCGAAAAACCACTGGAAAGGGTAAGGCGCGGTATTATGCCTGCTTTGGCCGAAGGCATGAAAAGTCTGCCCGTCGGAATAGTTTTGTATGAGGGATATTCATGTCGGCCTGGCTGACCCTGGTAGGTATCGGTGAAGACGGTTTTGCGGGGCTGGGTAAACAGGCACGCCGAGCGCTGTTGAGCGCCCGGCGCATCGTCGGCAGCCCGCGCCAGCTCGAATTGCTGCCGCGCTGCATCGTCGGTACCCAGGTCGTCTGGCCCAGCCCGTTCAGCCTCGACGCTGTGCTGGCCGAACCCGGCGAGGCGGTCTGCGTGCTGGCCAGTGGTGACCCGATGCTCTACGGCGTGGGCGCCAGTCTGGCGCGACAGATTCCAGCCGAGCAGATGCACGTGCTGCCCTCGCCGTCTTCCTATTCACTGGCCGCCGCGCGTCTGGGCTGGGCCCTGCAGGACGTGGTGACCCTCTCGGTGGTGGCGCGCCCGGTAGCGGCGTTGGCTGCACACCTGTACAGCGGCCAGCGCCTGCTGGTCTTGAGCAACGATGGTACGAGCCCGCGGGCCGTTGCCGAGCTGCTGCGCGAACGCGGCTTCGGCCTCAGCCGCGTGACCGTGCTGGAACACCTCGGAGGAGCGAAGGAACGGCGCATCGACGGTAGCGCCACCGATGATTTTCCCGACATCGCCGCGCTGAACCTCATCGCCATCGACTGCCAGGCCAGCCCGGACGCCCCGCGTCTGTCCCCGCTGGCCGGCCTGCCCGACACTGCCTTTCGCCACGACGGCCAACTGACCAAGCGCGACGTTCGCGCGGTGACCCTGGCGCGCCTGGCGCCCCGACCGGGAGAGCTGCTGTGGGACGTGGGCGCCGGCTGTGGCTCGATCGGGATCGAATGGATGCGCGCGCATCCCAGCTGCCGCGCCATCGCGGTCGAGTCCGACGAAGGTCGACAGGCCTTTATCGAACACAACCGCGATGCCTTGGGTGTGCCCGGCCTGCAACTGGTGCGCGGGCGGGCGCCGGGCGCGCTGGCCGGTTTGCCCGCACCCGACGCGATCTTCGTCGGCGGCGGCGTGACCCGCGAGAACGTGCTGGCCGATTGCTGGGCAGCGCTCAAACCCGGCGGTCGTCTGGTGGCCAACGCGGTCACCCTGCAGAGTGAGCTGGCCCTGGTGCAATGGCGCGAGCGCTACGGTGGCGAGCTGACCCGGCTGCACATTGCCCAGGCGGCCCCGCTGGGCGAGTTCGACACCTGGCGCCAGGCATTGCCGATCACCCTGCTCGACACGGTCAAGCCCCTCGATGCGTGAAGAAACGGCGGAGCAACCGGCCCCGTTGCGCAGCGGCCTGACCACCGGCAGCTGCGCCACGGCGACCAGTCTGGCGGCTGCGCGGCTGTTGCTGGGCGGTGGCGCCAGCGATGCGGTGCATATCGTGCTGCCCAAGGGCAAGCAGGTGTCGATGCGCCTGGAGTTCTGTCGGCTGAATGCCGACGGTGCCGAAGCCGGTACGCTCAAGGACGGCGGCGACGATCCGGATGTGACCCACGGCGCCCTGCTGTACACCCAGGTGCGTTTGCTCGATGCGCCCGGCATCCACTTCGTGGCGGGCGAAGGCGTGGGGACCGTCACCCGACCAGGACTGGTGCTGGGCGTGGGTGAACCGGCGATCAATCCGGTTCCACGGCGAATGATCGACGAACACCTGACGCGCCTGGCCGAAGAGCATGGCTACGGCGGTGGCTTCGAGGTCACCGTCAACGTCGAGAACGGCGCCAGCCTGGCCCTCAAGACCATGAACCCACGCCTGGGCATCCTCGGCGGGCTGTCGATCCTGGGCACCAGCGGTATCGTGCGGCCTTTTTCGTGCGCGGCCTATATCGCCTCCATCCATCAGGGCATCGATGTAGCGACCACCAACGGCTACCGGCACATCGCCGCGTGCACCGGCAATGCCAGCGAGGACACCATGCGCGAGGTCTACGCGCTGCCCGAGATTGCCTTGATCGAGATGGGCGACTTCGTCGGCGCGGTGCTCAAACACGTACGCAAGGTACCCTTGGACAAACTCAGCCTGTGCGGCGGTTTCGGCAAGATCAGCAAGCTGGCGGCCGGACACATGGACCTGCACAGTCGCCATTCGAGCATCGATCTGACGCAGTTGGCGGGTTGGGCGAGCGACGTCGGCGCAACCCCTGATCTGCAAGCACGGATTCGCGAGGCCAACACCAGTCAGCAAGCCTTGGCCCTGGCCCATGCCGAAGGTGTGAAGCTGGGCGATGAAGTCTGTCGTCACGCCTGGCGGTTCGCCCGCAGCGTGGTGCAGGATCGGGTGCAGGTGGAGGTGTTCGCCATCGACCGTCAGGGCGGGATCGTCGGACAGGCGGGGGTCGCTCCATGAAGCGCATCCTGCTGCTGGGTGGCGTGACCGAAGCCTTGGCGATCGCTCGGACCTTGAGCCCGGAGCACGTCTACAGCCTGGCCGGCGTGGGTCGCGTGCCCACCGACCTGCGCTGCCAGGTGCGCGTCGGCGGGTATGGCGGGGCCGAAGGGCTGGCGACGTATATCCGCAGCGAAGGTATTACGCTGCTGGTTGACGCGACTCACCCCTATGCCGCCCAGATCAGCGCCAATGCGGCCAAGGCGGCCGGCCTGGCGGGCATCGAGTGCTGGGCTTTGCGACGTCCGGCCTGGCAGCCTCAGACGGGTGACGACTGGAGAGAAGTGACCGACTGGGCTGAACTGGTGCAAGCGCTGGCGCCGTTCCAGCGACCGCTGTTCACCCTGGGTCGCGAGCCGCTGGAACACCTGCAGGAGATTCCACCCCATCAGCATTGGACCTTGCGAGCGCTGGACCCCTATCCCGGCACGGCACGTTGCGAGGTGATCGGCGCCCGCGGCCCCTTCCGCCTGGAAGACGAACGCGCCTTGTTCGCCCAGCGCAGCATCGATGTGCTGATCAGCAAGAACAGCGGCAGCGGTGCCACCGAGCCCAAGCTGCAGGTGGCAAGGGAGTTGGGGCTTCCGGTGCTGGTGCTCAAGCGCCCGCTCCTGCCGCAGGTGGATCGCACCTTCACGGATGCAGCAACGCTGCTGGCGCACATGAATCAATACGTCCAGTAACGCACCAGATTTACTGCGTTGGCCGCCGACGCGGCTTGCACCGCTGCTACAATGGCGGCTTTCGTACCGGGGTGTCTGCGATGAAAAGGTTCTGGTCTGCCTGTGTGCTCATGCTGCTCGCTGCCGCCGCGCAGGGCGACGCCCGCCAATACAAGGCCGGTGACCTGCTGATCGTCGAACCCTGGGCGCAGGAACTGCCGCCCAACGCGCCCACCGTCGCGGTGTATTTCGAATTGCGCAACCGCGGGCTGGACGACGACACCCTGACCAGCGTCGACACGCCGATCGCCGGTGACGCGCAACTGCATCAGCACATCAACCAGGACGGCATGATGAAGATGCAGCAGGTTCAAGGCGTGACCATTCCGGCCAGCGGCCACGCGGTGTTCGCGCCCATGGCATTTCACGTAATGCTGCTGGACGTCAAGCTGAGCAGCCCCTTGCAGGCGGGCCAGCATTTCCCGCTAACGCTGCATTTCGCCAAGGCGGGTGATTTCGTGGTCGAGGTGCAGGTGCTCACCCAGGCGCCGGTGCAGGACGATGCCGACGAGCATGCGCATTGAGCCGATGAATTGACCCGATGAGCCACCCGAGCGCCAGGCGCCCTTCTTCTCGGCCTTCTGCCCAGGCCCGCGCCAGCTGGATCAGCCTCTTTGCAGTGCTGATGATGTTCATCGGGCCGTTGATTTCCCAGTCGATGCCGATGGACCACCAGCGGTCCGCCATGGCCATGGACGGCGCCATGTCTGCCATGCAGCACGAGGCCCATGGCGAGCACCACGGTAGCGCCACGGCTGGGGGTGAACTGCATGCTCTAATGGAGAAATGCGGTTATTGCAGCCTGTTCTTCCATTGCCCGGCGCTGCCACAGACGCTGGGTATCGCGGGTGTAACTTCGCAGCGCCCGCAGAGTGTCTTCGTTGCCCGGCCTCGCCAGGGACATGCGACCCATGCGGTGTTCCCCGGCGCACGTACGCGTGCGCCGCCCTCAATGGTGTGATCGTCGAATCCCAATGACTGTGAACTGATGCGGTGTCTGCGCAGGCCTATTCGCGGGTAGAGGACTTGCCGTCCGCCCCGCTCCCACAGGTCGGCATTGGCAGTGCATTGGTCAACGTTGAGCACAACGATACCGTTGGAACACCTTTCACCTATGAAAACCTCCTTCTACAACCTTGCCTGGCGCTGGCATTTCTACGCCGGGCTGTTCGTCGCGCCGTTCATGATCCTGCTGGCGCTGACCGGGATCATCTACCTGTTCAAGCCGCAACTGGACCCGTGGATGTACCGCGATCTGCTGGTGGTGCCGGTGGCCGAACAGCGCCTGAGTGCCGACGAACTGCTGTTGCGCACGCACAATGCTTACCCGCGTGGCACCATCGGTCAGTACCTGCCGCCCAGCGCCGCCGAACGCAGCGCCCAGTTCGTGGTGCATACCGATGGCCGTGAGCTGAACGTATTCCTCAATCCCTACACCGGCGAGCTGCTGGGCGAGCAGGACGCCAGGTGGAACCTGCAGGCCGTGGCGAGGGCCCTGCATGGCGAGTTGATGATCGGCACCGTGGGTGATCGGCTGATCGAGCTGGCTGCCGGCTGGGGCATCGTGCTGGTGATCTCCGGCCTGTACCTGTGGTGGCCACGCGGCAATGCCGCCAGCGGTGTGCTCTGGCCGCGCTGGCGCAGCCGGGGCCGGGCGCTGTGGCGCGACCTCCACGCGACGGTCGGTTTCTGGGGCGCAGCGTTGCTGCTGATCATGCTGCTCAGCGGCATGACCTGGACCGGGTTCTGGGGCAAGCAGTACGCCCAGGTGTGGAACCGCTTCCCTGACGCCATGTGGAACGCCATGCCCAAGTCCGACGAGCAGGCCGGCCAGCTCAACCAGGCCCACCGCCAGACCGTGCCCTGGGCCATGGAAAACACGCCCATGCCCGAGTCCACCGGGGCACATGCCGAGCACATGGGCCATGGCGGGCACATGCACGCCCCGGCAGCGCCGTTGGTCAGCCTGCAGAGCGTGGTCGACACGGCCACGCGGTTGCAGGTGGAGCCCGGCTACAGCATCACCCTGCCGAGCACCGCGAGCGGCGTGTTCACTGTGGCGGTCTTCGCTGACGATCCGCGCAACGACGCGACCCTGCACATCGATCAGTACAGCGGCGAGGTGCTGGCCGACGTGCGCTGGGAGCACTACGGTTTGGTCGCGCGCGCCACTGAAACCGGGGTGATGCTGCACGAGGGCAAGATGTTCGGGCCGATCAATCAGATCATCGTGCTGCTGATTTGCCTGATGATCCTGCTCAGTTCGGTCAGTGGCTTGGTGATCTGGTGGAAGCGCCGGCCCCAGGGCAAGCTCGGTGTACCGCCGCTGCGCCATGATCTGCCGCGATGGAAGGTGGCGGTCGGGGTGATGATTGCGATTGGCGTGGCGTTTCCGTTGGTGGGTGTGTCGCTGTTGCTGATCTGGGCGGTGGACCAGATGGTGGTGCGCCTGCGGCCGCCGATCGAAGCGATCTGAGTCATCCAGCTGTATCTGCGGTGCGACCGGACGCGGCTTGCACCGCTGCTACAGGGAATCGAAGTGCACCCGCAACGGCAGCGCAAGCCGCGTCGGCGGGCAACGCGGTTCGTCGTCCGGCTGAGATGAAATCCGGCGCACCAATACCATCCACTGAAACGCACCACCGTTCGGATCGAGCACCAACGCGGTGCGGCCGATATTCGTCCCAGCCCTCCCTCGCCCCCTATCCCGCACCTGCGCGCGCTTCGGCACACCCCTTGCAAAGCTCCGCTGAGAAGTCCCCATCTGCCTCACTAAAAAAACATTCGTACATGGAGATTGCACAATGAAGCGTCGCAGCTTGATCAAGGCGTTCACCCTTTCCGCATCGATCGCTGCCATGGGCTTGTCCTGGACGATTCAGGCCGCCGAGACCATCAAGGTCGGCATCCTGCATTCGCTGTCCGGCACCATGGCGATCTCGGAGACTTCTCTGAAAGACATGGCCCTGATGACCATCGACCAGATCAACGCCAAGGGCGGCGTGAATGGCAAGATGCTCGAGGCCGTGGTGGTGGACCCGGCGTCCAACTGGCCGTTGTTCGCCGAGAAGGCACGGCAGTTGATCACCCAGGACAAGGTGGCGGTGGTGTTCGGCTGCTGGACGTCGGTGTCGCGCAAGTCGGTGCTGCCGGTCTTCGAAGAGCTCAACGGCCTGCTGTTCTACCCCGTGCAGTACGAAGGTGAAGAGATGTCGCCGAACGTCTTCTACACTGGCGCGGCGCCCAATCAGCAGGCGATCCCGGCGGTCGAGTACCTGATGAGCGAAGACGGCGGCGCGGCCAAGCGCTACTTCCTGCTGGGCACCGACTACGTCTACCCACGCACCACCAACAAGATTCTGCGCGCCTTCCTGCACTCCAAGGGCGTGGCCGACAAGGACATCGAAGAGGTCTACACCCCGTTCGGTCACTCGGACTACCAGACCATCGTTGCCAACATCAAGAAATTCTCTGCCGGCGGCAAAACTGCCGTCATCTCCACCGTCAACGGCGACTCCAACGTGCCGTTCTACAAGGAACTGGCCAACCAAGGCCTGAAGGCCACCGACGTCCCGGTCGTGGCGTTCTCGGTCGGCGAAGAAGAACTGCGCGGCATCGACACCAAGCCGCTGGTGGGCAACCTGGCAGCGTGGAACTACTTCCAGTCGGTAGAGAACAAGGAAAACACCCAGTTCGTCGCCGACTGGAAAGCCTACGCCAAGGCCAAGAACCTGCCGAACGCCGCCACCGTGGTCACCAACGACCCGATGGAAGCGACCTACGTGGGCATCAACATGTGGGCCCAGGCCGCCAACCAGGCCAAGTCCACCGACGTGGACAAGGTACGTGAAGCCATGGCCGGTCAGACCTTCGCCGCGCCGTCGGGCTACACCCTGACCATGGACAAGACCAACCACCACCTGCACAAGCCGGTGATGATCGGTGAGATCGAGGACAACGGTCAGTTCAACGTGGTGTGGCAGACCAAGGAGCCGATCCGTGCCCAGCCATGGAGCCCTTACATTCCGGGTAACGACAAGAAGCCGGATCACGCTGTGAAGAGCAACTGATCCAACCAGCCTCCCACAGCCGTCGTGTAAGCGGACTGCTGTAGGAGCGGTCATCGGCCGCGAAGGGGCACCGTGGTGTGCATGACAGACCTTGGTGGCCCTTCGCGGCCAATGACCGCTCCTACAAAGGGCCGCAAGGTTTCTGTGGGGCGGTCTGCGGCCGCCATTGCCGTCAATTCAAAGGACTTGCCATGTCCCTCATCAAATTCCTCGTCACTGTCGTCCTGCTGCTGCCACTGATGGCCAGCGCCAACGACGCCAGTGATTTCACCGGCGCCTCGTCTGCCGAGCAGGTCCGCCTGCTGGAAGCCTGGGCCGCACAGCCGGACCCGGCACGGCTCGAACTGCTCGACGCCTTGCAGGAAGGCCGGGTTGCCGCCGACGCCGAGAAAAAACCGTTCATCGAAACCAATGGCCAGATGACTCCCGCCGACGGCACCGCCGCGGCCGTGGAACCGGTGCGCAAGCTGCGCCTGAACAACCGCCTGCGCGGCCTGGTGGAAACCGCCCTCGCCAGCCACCAACTGCTGAGCGAAAACGCGCAGGTTCGCCTCGCCGCTGCGCAGCAACTGCAACGCTCGGCACAGCCCAACCAACTGGCCTTGCTCGACCGCCAAACCACTGGGGAACAGGACGAAACGGTGAAGACCGCCCTGACCCTGGCCCTGGCCAACCTGCAACTGGTCGCTCCCGAGCCCGCCGTGCGATTGGCTGCGGTGCGCCTGCTGGGCGAAACCGGTGAGCCCCTGGCCCGCACCCGTCTGGAAAACCTGCTGGCGCCGGGCGTGGAAACCGACCCGGGCGTGCGCACCGCCGCCGAGACCAGCCTGGCTCAGGTGAAGCGCAAGCTGATGATCGGCGACATCCTTGGCCAGGCCTTCAGCGGCATGTCCCTGGGCTCGATCCTGCTGCTGGCCGCTCTGGGCCTGGCGATCACCTTCGGCCTGCTCGGTGTGATCAACATGGCCCACGGGGAAATGCTGATGCTCGGCGCCTACTCGACCTATGTCGTGCAGATGCTGATCCAGCGCATCGCCCCCGGCGCCATCGAGTACTACCCGTTGATCGCCCTGCCCGTGGCGTTCTTCGTCACCGCAGGCGTCGGCATGATTCTGGAACGCACGGTGATTCGTCATCTGTACGGTCGCCCGCTGGAAACCCTGCTGGCGACCTGGGGCATCAGCCTGATGCTGATCCAGGCGATTCGCCTGATCTTCGGCGCGCAGAACGTGGAAGTGGCCAACCCCGCCGGGCTCTCGGGCGGCTGGCAGGTGCTGCCCAACCTGGTGCTGCCGTACAACCGCATCGTCATCATCGCCTTCGCGCTGTTCGTGGTGGTCCTGACCTGGCTGCTGCTGAACAAGACCCGCCTGGGTCTGAACGTGCGCGCCGTCACTCAGAACCGCAACATGGCCGCCTGCTGTGGGGTGCCCACCGGTCGTGTCGACATGCTCGCCTTCGGTCTGGGCTCGGGCATCGCCGGCCTGGGTGGCGTAGCCCTGAGCCAGATCGGCAACGTCGGCCCGGACCTGGGCCAGAGCTACATCATCGACTCGTTTCTGGTGGTGGTACTGGGCGGCGTCGGCCAACTGGCCGGTAGCGTGTCCGCCGCGTTCGGCCTGGGCATCGCCAACAAGATCCTGGAACCGCAGATCGGTGCGGTGCTGGGCAAGATCCTCATCCTCGCGCTGATCATTCTGTTCATCCAGAAACGTCCGCAAGGCCTCTTCGCACTGAAAGGACGGGTGATCGACTGATGAATCAGCCACTGATGCTCACTGCCGCGCAGAAAGCCGGCCCGAAAGTGACCCTCGCCATCGGCGTCGTGGTCCTGGCGATCCTCATCGCCCTGCCGCTGCTGTCGCTGCTGCCGGCCAGCAACGGCTTGCAGGTCTCGGCCTACACCCTGACCCTGGTCGGCAAGATTCTCTGCTACGCCATCGTCGCTCTGGCGCTGGACCTGGTCTGGGGCTACGCCGGCCTGCTGTCCCTGGGCCACGGCCTGTTCTTCGCCCTGGGCGGCTACGCCATGGGCATGTACCTGATGCGCGAGGCGGCCGGGGATGGCCTGCCGGCCTTCATGACGTTTCTCTCATGGACCGAACTGCCCTGGTTCTGGGTCGGTACCGAACATTTCCTCTGGGCCCTGTGCCTGGCGGTGCTGGCGCCGGGCGTGCTGGCCCTGGTGTTCGGTTTCTTCGCCTTCCGCTCGCGGATCAAGGGCGTCTATTTTTCGATCATGACCCAGGCCCTGACCTTCGCCGGCATGCTGCTGTTCTTTCGCAACGAAACCGGCTTCGGCGGCAACAACGGCTTCACCAACTTCCGCAGCATTCTGGGCTTCAGCATCACCTCGCAAGGCACGCGCGCCGTGCTGTTCCTGCTCACCGTGGCGTTGCTGGTGCTGAGCCTGTACCTGGGCTGGCGCCTGGCCCGCAGCAAGTTCGGCCGGGTGCTGACCGCGCTGCGCGACGCCGAAAACCGGCTGATGTTCTGCGGTTACGATCCACGCGGATTCAAGCTGTTCGTCTGGGTGCTCAGCGCCGTGCTCTGCGGTCTGGCCGGCGCGCTGTACGTGCCGCAGGTGGGGATCATCAACCCCAGCGAGATGTCGCCGACCAACTCCATCGAAGCCGCCGTGTGGGTGGCTCTGGGCGGGCGCGGCACGCTGATCGGACCGCTGCTGGGCGCCGGCATCGTCAATGGCATGAAGAGCTGGTTCACCGTGGCGTTTCCCGAATACTGGCTGTTCTTCCTCGGCGCACTGTTCATCATCGTCACCTTGTACCTGCCCAAGGGTGTGATCGGCCTGTTGAAGAAGAGAGGTGAACAATGAGAATCACCGCTACCGGCGAGTTCATGCTCGAACCGATCCTCGACCCCAACAGCGACGCCGGCACCAGCCGCGATGCGATCGGCCTGGGCCAGGCCAGCGGTCCGGGGCTGAACACCCGACACGGGACGATTCTGACCCTGGAAGACATCAGCGTCAGCTTCGACGGGTTCAAGGCGCTCAACGACCTCAACCTGTACATCGGCGTCGGCGAGCTGCGCTGCATCATCGGCCCCAACGGTGCCGGCAAGACCACCCTGATGGACGTGATCACCGGCAAGACCCGACCCACCACGGGCAAGGCCTGGTTCGGCGAAACCCTGGACCTGACCCACATGAGCGAGGTGCAGATCGCCCAGGCCGGCATCGGTCGCAAGTTCCAGAAGCCGACGGTGTTCGAAGCCTTGAGCGTGTTCGAAAACCTGGAGCTGGCGCAGAAGACCGACAAGTCGGTCTGGGCCAGCCTGCGCGCGCGGCTGACCGGCGAGCAGCGCGACCGCATCGCCGAAGTGCTGGAAACCATTCGCCTGAGCGCGTCGGTCGATCGCCCGGCCGGTCTGTTGTCCCACGGACAGAAGCAGTTTCTGGAGATCGGCATGCTGCTGGTGCAAGACCCGCAATTACTGCTGCTCGACGAACCGGTGGCAGGGATGACCGACGCCGAAACCGAGTTCACCGCCGAGCTGTTCAAGACCCTGGCCGGCAAGCATTCATTGATGGTGGTGGAGCATGACATGGGGTTCGTCGGCTCGATTGCCGACCATGTCACCGTGCTGCATCAGGGCAGCGTGTTGGCTGAAGGTTCGCTCGAGGCGGTGCAGGCCGATGAGCGAGTGATCGAGGTTTATCTGGGGCGTTGAGGTCCGTTCGCGGCCGCTGACCGCTCCTACGATAATCGACTGTAGGAGCGGTCAGCGGCCGCGAAGAGGCCCACTCAGACACTGCAACAACAAGGACAAGACC
>NZ_JASCPM010000027.1:0-64701 GCF_029960215.1 Pseudomonas sp. PS01301
CGGCGCAAGCCGCGTCAGCCTTCAACGCGTTCACCCAGGCGCACCGCGTCTACCGCCGACGCGGCTTGCGCCGCTGCTACAGGGGGATTGCGTGTACCGCTGACGCGGCTTGCGCCGCTGCTACGGGGGATCGCGGGCTCTGTAGCAGCGGCGCGAGCTGCGTCGATTTTGACTTATACACTTCCTGGATAGCACTTACGCAACTACGGTTGCCACAGTTATATCGCACTGGAGTTGCATGCTTTTATACAGTCGGATGTGACCGTTCGGCAGCGCCACAAAAAACAGCGGATGCTCTTCGAAGTTTTCACATCCTTTTCA
Organism: Pseudomonas sp. PS01301; assembly: GCF_029960215.1. NCBI lineage: Bacteria > Pseudomonadati > Pseudomonadota > Gammaproteobacteria > Pseudomonadales > Pseudomonadaceae > Pseudomonas > Pseudomonas sp. PS01301. The sequence continues at coordinate 322 of NZ_JASCPM010000027.1, forward strand.
CAGCCACTGTTCCACTATGAAATCCGCTGATGGAACAGCGCCCCAAATGCCCGCTTCGGCGGGCTTCTTATTGCCCGCGTTTTACGTTTTCCTCCATTTTTCAATCCCCCCGCGTCTCCGTGTCGCGCGTTCGATGCCGTATCTGGTTTGGCATCATCCGCACCGTTCCGTATCATCAACCGCAGCTACTGCCCATTCATTCAAGGGAGCTTTCATGAGCCTCGATCATTTGAACAATGTGCCCGGTGTTACCGCGCAACCTGAAGCCGCCACATCCCAGTTCGTCTTCAACCACACTATGTTGCGGGTCAAGAACATCGAGAAGTCGCTGGACTTCTATACTCGCGTACTGGGTTTCAGTCTGGTTGAAAAGCGTGACTTCGCCGAGGCGCAGTTCAGCCTGTATTTCCTGGCGCTGGTGGACAAGTCGACTATCCCCGTGGATGACAAGGCGCGTACCACCTGGATGAAATCCATGCCGGGCATTCTGGAACTGACCCATAACCATGGCACCGAGAATGACGCCGATTTCGCCTACCATGACGGCAACAGCGATCCTCGTGGCTTCGGGCACATCTGTGTGTCGGTGCCAGATATCCACGCTGCCTGTGAGCGCTTCGAAACATTGGGCGTGGATTTCCAGAAGCGTCTGACCGATGGCCGGATGAAGAGCATCGCCTTCATCAAGGACCCGGACGGTTACTGGGTCGAAATCATCCAGCCCGACCTGTAACCACTCCCTCTGTAGCAGCGGCGCAAGCCGCGTCAGGGACGGCGTGGTGAACATGACCCACCGCGGTGTCTCAGACGCGGCTCGCGCCGCTGCTACAGGGGTGACGCAAGACCGTGTAGCGGCGGGGCGGGTTATACCGGAATGTGCTGGCGGTAACGCTGATAGGCACCGTGGTAGGCGAGGACATTGGCAGGGATGGGTTGGGTGTGGCTGGTGTCGTCCAGCCGCACACAGCGTTTGCATAACGCGGCCAGTCCGTCCGGATCCTGACCGGCACACCAGGCGGCCTGAATGGCTGCGCCCAGGGCCGCCGCTTCCGGTTGTTCGGTACACACGACGGGCGCGTCCATGACGTCGGCCACCAACTGGCGCCACACCGGGCTCTTCGAACCGCCGCCGATCAAGCGTATGGCATGAGTCTGCAGGCCCCCGGCCCGCAGCAGATCCAGGCCATAGCGCAGGCCGAAGGTCGTGCCTTCCACTGCCGCGCGACACAGGTTCGCAGCGTTCAGGTTGTTGGTGGTCAAGCCCAGCACGGACCCGGTGGCGTGGGGCAGGGCAGGCACCCGTTCACCGTTCAGGAACGGCAGCATCACGATGCCTTCCGCCCCGATCGGCGCCTGCGCCACCGCCTGGTTGAATCCGCTGATGTCGAGCTGCAGCAGCTCACGTACCGCCGTGGTGACGTTGGTCAGGTTCATGGTGCAGATCAGCGGCAACCACCCTCCCGACGACGAGCAGAAGCTTGCCACCGCCGGTTCTTCCAGCACGGTGGGACGGTCACTGTAGGCGTACACCGTGCCTGAAGACCCCAGGCTCATGGTGATGATCCCAGGGTGAATGTTGTCCGTGCCGATGGCGCCCATCATGTTGTCGCCACCACCACTGGCGACCACTGCCAGTGGATTGATGCCCAGGCGCGCAGCAATGCCCGGGCGAATGGTGCCCACCGGCTGGTGCGCCTCGATCAACCGCGGCAACGCGGCTTCCAGACGGCCGCTAGGGTCGATCTGCCGCAGCAGGGGGAGGTCCCACTGGCGTTCGCGCACGTTGAAATAACCGGTGCCCGAGGCATCCCCGTACTCGGCGCGGGCCTGCCCGGTGAGCCAGAAATTCAGGTAGTCATGGGGCAGCAGCACATGGGCGATCCGTTCGAAGATCTCCGGATGGTGCTCCCGCGTCCAGAGCAGCTTGGACACGGTATAGCCCGGCGCGATCACCAGCCCCAGGCGGTCGAGCGAGCCCTGCTCACCGCCCAGCTCGGCCAGCAGGCGCTCGTTCTGCGGCGTGCTTTCGGTGTCGCACCACAGCTTCGCCGGCCGCAGCGCCTGACCATCGGCGTCGAGCAACACCAGCCCGTGCTGCTGCCCGGACACACCGATACCCAGAATCTGCTGACCATCGATGCCGGCCTGGGCCAGCGCCTGGGCAGTGGCCTGCTCGAAAGCGGTGAGCCAGTCGCCCGTCTCCTGTTCGCGACGGCCGTTTTCGCCGCTGATCATGTGATGGGAGGCCGAGCCCTGGCCCATGACCTGGCCGCTGTCCGCGTCAAGGATCAGCGCCTTGGTCCCTTGGGTGCCGCAGTCGATCCCGAGAAACATGGCCGCTTACTCCTTGCCGTCCAGCATATGTTCCAGGGTGGCCTGCACGCCCTGGGTACGCAGGCTGTGCAGATTGCGTTCGAACGCTGCCACGAACTCCGCCGACTGGGGAATCCGAGTGCCGAAAATTTCCTCGACGCCCAGCAGCCGCTCGGTGAGCGAGGCCGGGTCGGCAACCAGTGCCTGGCAGAACGCAGCGCGCGGGTCGGGAATGCTGTAGTGGGTGCCGTTTTCGTCGACGCCGCCCAGGTAGAGCGCCCAGGCCGCCACCACCAGTGCCGCGCGCTCGGTGCTCTGCCCGTCGGCGATCAGCCGGTTGATGGTCGGTACGGTGAACTTGGGAAACTTCGAGGAACCATCCGAACAGACGCGCTCCAGTTGATCGGCGATGGCCTCGTTGGAGAAACGCTCGATCAGGGTGTCCTTGTAGCCCTCCAGGTCGATACCGGGAACGGACGCCAGTTGCGGGGTGACGTCAAGGTCCATATAGGCGCGGATATAGCGCACGAACAGTGGATCGTTCATGGTTTCGTGAACGAAACGGTAGCCCTTGAGGAAGCCTAGGTAGGTCAGGGCCAGGTGACTGCCGTTGAGCAGCTTGATCTTCATTTCTTCATAGGGCGTGACGTCGTCGGTGAACTGCACGCCGACCTTTTCCCACGCGGGCCGACCGGCGCCGAACTTGTCTTCGAGCACCCATTGCACGAATGGCTCGCAGACCACCGGCCAGCTGTCGTCGACACCATGGCGCTCGTGCAGCTGCGCGCGGTGGGCATCGCTGGTCATGGGCGTGATGCGGTCGACCATGGCATTGGGGAACTGTACATGGCTGGCGATCCAGTCGTGCAGTGCTGGATCATGCAGCGCGGCGAACGCCAGCAGGGCCTTGCGGGCGACCGCGCCGTTGTGCGGAAGGTTGTCACAAGACATCACGGTGAATGCTTCGATACCGGCATCGCGACGTTGCCTCAACGCCGCGCAGAGAAAGCCGAACACCGTGCCGGGTGACTGCGGATGAGCCAGGTCGTGCTGGATCTGTGGCAGGTGGGCCATGAACTCGCCGTTGCTGTCATCGATGCAATAGCCGCCTTCGGTAATGGTCAGCGAGACGATGCGCACGGAAGGCTCGGCCAGTTTATCGATCAACGCCTGAGCGCCGTCTTCGGCCAGGAGCATGTCGGTGATCGCGCCGATCACGCGCACTTCGGTGTCCGGGGTATCGCCCAGCTCGAACAGGGTGTAATAGAAGTCCTGCTCGGCCAGGGCGTCGCGGACCTTGCGGTCTTCGCTGCGCAGTCCGGCGCCACAGATCGCCCACTGTTCGGCCTCTCCTGTGTTCATCAACGCATCGGTATAGAAGGCCTGGTGTGCGCGATGAAAACCGCCCACACCGATGTGGACGATGCCATGTGCACGGGTCGCAGGATCGTAGGTCGGCAACTGGATGTGTTCGGCGAGCTGGTGCAGATTCTGTCGATTGAGTTTCATCATCGGTCCTGTATCAGGCAGCGGCCTGGAGCGGTTTGGCCACGGCAATGCCCTGGGCGTCGAAAAGGTGGCAGTACTGGGGGTCCAGCAGCAGGCTCAGGCGTTCGCCATACTGGCTGCGCAGATCACCGCGAATGCGCAGGGTGAGCGGCTCCTGGGAGTCGGTGATCACATGGCAGAAAGTGTCGCTGCCCAGGCGCTCGCTGACGTCGGCGGTCACCGCCAGTTGGCATTGCCCCGGTTGGGCAAGGTCGAGGTGCTCGGGGCGGATGCCCAGGGTCACCGAGTCGCCCACGCTCAACGTCTGGCTGACACGTGGCAGGTAGATATGGGTGCCGGCGTCCAGAGCGACTTCGCAGCCCTGGCCGTCGACGCGGCTGAGCTTGCCCTTGAGGAAACCCATCTTGGGCGTGCCGAGAAAACCGGCGACGAACAGGTTGGCCGGGTGGTGATAAAGCTCGAGAGGTGAACCGACCTGTTCGACACGGCCGCCGTTGAGTACCACCACCTTGTCGGCCAGGGTCATGGCCTCGACCTGGTCATGGGTCACGTAGATCATGGTGGCCTGCAGCTCCTTGTGCAGGCGCGACAGTTCCAGGCGGGTCTGCACGCGCAGGGCGGCGTCGAGGTTGGACAGCGGTTCGTCGAACAGGAAGATTTTCGGATGGCGCACGATGGCCCGCCCGATCGCCACACGCTGGCGCTGGCCACCGGACAATTGCTTGGGCTTGCGGTCGAGCAGGGCACCGAGTTCGAGGATGCGCGCCGCTTCCGCCACCTTGCTTTCGACCTCGGCCTTGGGTTTGCCGGCCAGGTCCAGGGCGAACGACAGGTTCTTGCGCACGGTCATGTGCGGATACAGGGCGTAGGTCTGGAACACCATGGCCAGGTCGCGCTTGGCAGGCGTCACTTCGGTGATGTCGCGGCCGTCCAGTTCGATGGTGCCGCTGCTCACTTCTTCGAGCCCGGCGATCAGGCGCAGCAGGGTCGACTTGCCGCAGCCCGACGGGCCGACGAACACCACGAATTCGCGGTCGTGCACTTCCAGGTCGATGCCCTTGATGATCTGCAGACCTTCGAAGCCCTTTTTCAGGTTTTTTATTTTCAGAGTGGCCATGGGTGTGGTCCTTTGGAAGGAGGTGGTGTTCGGGCGGGCGTCTTCGCGGGTAGAACCCGCTCCCACAGGGTTGCGTGAAGCAAACGTGACTGGCTCACTTGACTGCCCCGAAGGACAGGCCGCGCACCAGCTGCTTCTGGCTGATCCAGCCGAAGATCAGGATCGGTGCGCAGGCCAGGGTCGAGACGGCCGACAGCTTGGCCCAGAACAGCCCTTCGGGGCTGGAGTAGGAGGCGATCAGCGCAGTCAACGGAGCGGCGCCGGAACTGGTCAGGTTCAGCGACCAGAACGCTTCGTTCCAGCACAGAATCAGTGACAGCAGCACGGTCGAAGCCAGTCCGCCCTTGCTGATCGGCAACAGCACCCGGAGCATTTCCTGACCCAGCGTGGCACCGTCCAGGCGTGCCGCTTCGAGTATTTCCCGGGGAATGTCCTTGAAGTAGGTGTACACCATCCAGACCACGATCGGCAGGTTGATCAGGGTGTAGATGACGATCAAGGCGATGCGCGAATCGAGCAGGCCGGCACCCTTGGCCAGCAGGTAGATGGGCATCAGCACGCCCACCGGTGGCAGCATCTTGGTGGAGAGCATCCACAGCAGGGTCTGCTTGGTGCGCTTGGTCTCGTAGAACGCCATCGAGTAGGCGGCCGGCACGGCGATCAACATGCACAGAGCCGTGGCGCTGAACGAAATCAGCACCGAGTTCCAGGCGAAGTGCAGGTAGTCGCTGCGTTCCTGGATGTGCAGGTAGTTTTCCAGCGTGGGCGTGAAAATGAACTGCGGTGGCGTGGCGAAAGCGTCGATCTCGGTCTTGAAGCTGGTCAGCACCATCCAGAAGATCGGAAAGAACACCACGATGGCTATAGCCCAGGCCAGGCAGCCCAGGACCAGACTTTGCAGGCGACGCGATTGTTGAAGTGTCATGGCGCAGGCCTTCAGTTCTTGTCGGTGAGGTTTTTGCCGATCATCCGCACCAGGATGATCGCGGCGATGTTGGCGATGACCACGGCGATCAAGCCACCGGCCGAGGCCATGCCCACGTCGAACTGCACCAGCGCCTGGTTGTAGATCAGGTAGGCGAGGTTGGTGGACGCAAAGCCCGGTCCGCCGTTGGTCGTGGTGAAGATTTCAGCGAACACCGAGAGCAGGAAGATCGTTTCGATCATGACCACCACCGCGATGGGTCGCGCCAGGTGCGGCAGCGTCAGGTGCCAGAAGATCGCCAGGGCACCGGCACCGTCCAGCCGCGCCGCTTCCTTCTGCTCCTGGTCCAAGGACTGCATGGCGGTCATCAGCAAGAGGATGGCGAACGGCAGCCATTGCCAACTGACGATGACGATGATCGAGAACAATGGGTAATGAGCGAGCCAGTCGACCGGTTCGGCGCCGAAGAACTTCCACACCGCGGCGAGAATGCCCGAGACCGGGTGGAAGATCAGGTTCTTGAAGATCAGCGCGCCCACCGTGGGCATGATGAAGAACGGCGAGATCAGCATCACCCGCACGATCCCGCGGCCGAGAAACTCGCTGGCTTCCAGCAGCGCGGCGATCAATACGCCGAACACCACGCTGATCAGCAGCACGCTGCCCACCAGCAGCAAGGTGTTGGTGGCGCCCGGCATGAAGCCTGCGTCGGTGAGAAAGAAGCTGAAATTCTCGAGCCCCACGAATTCGTTTTCGCCGGGGTACAGCAGGTTGTAGCGGATCAGCGAGAAGTACACGGTCATGCCCAGCGGCACGATCATCCACAGCAGCAGCAAGGCGACCGAAGGGGTGACCAGAAACCAGCCGGGGTTGGACAAGCGGCGCTTGCCCGTCACCTCAGCCGTGTCTGGCTGGGGCTTGGCAGTCGTAGTATTCATGAGTGCGCACCTGGTGAGCAGCGCTGCCCGCCGCAATCGGCGGGCAGCAGGGCAGACGTGTTACTGCTTGGGGTAGCCGGCGCGCTTCATGGCCCGCTCGGTGGCTGTCTGCGCGACGACCAAAGCCTGATCGGCCGTGCTCTGGCCGGTCAGCGCGGCAGAAAATGCCTTGCCGACCTCGGTACCGATGGCCTGGAACTCGGGGATCGTCACCAGTTGGATACCCACATACGGCTTGGTATCGGTCTGCTTGGGATCGGCCACTTTCAGCGATTCGAGGGTGATGTGCGCGAACGGCGCCGCCTTCAGGTACTCATCGGTGTAGGTGGATTTGCGCGTACCCGGCGGCACGTTGGCCACGCCGTCGGTCTTGGCCACCAGCGCGGCGTACTCCTTGGAGGTCGCCCAGGCCGAGAATTGCTGCGCGGCTTGCTGGTTCTTCGAGCTGGTCGGAATGGCCAGGGCCCAGGAGTACAACCAGGCGGAGCCCTTGTCGGTGGTTTCGTGGGGGGCGAAGGTGAAGCCCACGCTGTCGGCGACCTTGCTCTGGGTCTTGTCCATGGTGAAGGAGCCGGCCACGCTGGCGTCGACCCAGATGGCGCACTTGCCGCTGTTGAACAGGGCCAGGTTCTCGTTGAAGCCGTTGCTCGATGCGCCCGGCGGGCCGGATTTCTTCATGTTGTCGACGTAGAAGTTGAGCGCCTTCTTCCACGCCTCGCTGTCGAACTGCGGCTTCCACTCATTGTTGAACCAGCTGCCGCCGAAGCTGTTGGCCACGGTGGTGATCAAGGCCATGTTCTCGCCCCAGCCGGCCTTGCCGCGCAGGCACAGGCCGTATTGGTCCTTGCTCTTGTCGGTGAGTTTGCCGGCGAAGTCGGCGATCTGTGTCCAGGTGGGTTTCTCCGGCATTTCCAGCCCGGCCGCCTTGAACAGGTCGGTGCGGTAGTAGGTCATCGAGCTTTCGGCGTAGAACGGCAGGGCGTACAACTGACCCTTCACCGACAGGCCTTCGCGTACCGAAGGGAAGACATCGTCGATGTCGTAGCTGGCGGGCAGGTCCTTCATCGGTGACAGCCAGCCCTTGGCGCCCCACAGCGAGGCTTCGTACATGCCGATGGTCAGCACGTCGAACTGGCCGCCCTGGGTCGCGATATCGGTGGTCAGGCGCTGGCGCAGCACGTTTTCTTCCAGTACCACCCAGCTGAGCTTGATGTCGGGATGCTCGGTCTCGAAGGTCTTGGCCAGGCGCTGCATGCGAATCATGTCGCTGTTGTTGACGGTAGCGATGGTCAGGGTGGTGTCAGCGTAGCTGTAGCCGCTGAGGGACAGTGCACCGCACAGGGCGCCGGCAACGAGTAGATGTTTGCGGTCGATGGTCATCTCGCATTCCTCTTCGGCACGCCGGGAGGCGGCCTTGGTTATTATTCTTGTGTCTTCGTCGAGGTGAAGCACTGGCTGTGATTACAGACCCCCGCAGCCGTTCTGACAAATCCCTGGGTGCACCTGCACTGATACTAATTTGCACTGGCCGCGCCATGCGCGCGGCGTGCCAGAGGGATACAGGCAGGCGCTGTGAGGTTTCGTACAGGTTTCAGGAGCTCAGCCGTTGCATGGCCAGACGACGATAGTGCGACGGCGTCATGCCCTTGAGCTGCTGAAAGCGACGGTTGAAATTGGAGATATTGTTGAAGCCCGATTCGAAGCACACGTCCGTCACTGGGCGATCGCCATCGGCCAGCAGCTCGCAGGACTTGCTGATGCGTAGCCGGTTGACGAATTCGACGAAGCAGCGGCCGGTGGCTTGCTTGAACACCCTGGAGAAGTAGGTGGGTTTCATGCCCAGGTAGGCTGCGACTTCTTCCAGGGACAACTCACGGGCGTAGTGGGCGAAGATGTAGTCGACGGCGCGGTTGGTCCGTTCGACCGCGTGCTCGTCGGCGTCCTGGACGGCGGCGGTGCCTGACAGCAGTTGGTAATCGTCACAGGCGGCCAGCGATTCCATGAGAATCAGGAAATGGCCGAGGCGACTGATGCCCTGGCTGTCGGCAATACGCTGCATCGACACGCTGGCTTGAGCGATGGTCTGCGGGCAGCGAAATTCGATGCCATAGCGTGCCCGCTCCAGCAGCGGGGCGAGGCTGCGCAGTTCGCTGAACACCTGATGGCCCTGGTCGAACAGCTCGTCGGTGAAATTGACCAGCATGTCGCGCTTGTTCACCGATTGGCCGCTTTGCATCTGGCTGATCCAGTTGTGCGGCAGGTTGGGTCCGGTCAGAAACAGGCTGCCCGGATTGAAATTGCCGATGTAGTCACCCACGAACACTTTGCCCGACGTCGCGACCAGCAGGTGCAGTTCGTATTCCTTGTGGAAATGCCAGCGCACCAGCGGACACGGGAAGCCGTGCTGGCGGTAGATGATCGAGCGACCTTCGTGGTCGTCCATCAATTCATAGGAAGGGTCGGTGATTCGCGTGGGTCGAGTCATGCCGTGGCTGCTTTTATGATTGTGCCGATCGGGAATGCGCACTCAAGCATAACGGCGTTCGGTGCTGCGCGTCCAAGGCTGAGATGACCAGGCTCAGCAGGAGTCGTCGTGCTTGCGGGGTGTTGAGGGGCGCATCAGGTCTGGCCACGTAGGACGCACGCTGCTGCGCTGCGGTTTCCAGTCGGCCAGCGACGGCTGGGCCTCGCTGAGCGTTGGTTTCAGGAGCTGTAGCTGCGCCAACAGCGCCTCGACGGCGGCCATCAGTCCGACTTTGGAGTTAGGCAATACCGGATGTGTGGCGGGGATGAACAGGCTCATGTGGGACAGTTCTGCCAAGGGCGATGCCGGGCAGTCGGTGATGCTCATGACGCAGGCGTTGCGCGATTGAGCGAACTCGGCCATGCGTATGGTTTCACCGGTGTAGGCGGGCAGGGCGATCGCCAGCAGTGCATCGTTGCTGGTGATGTTGCTCAGTCGGTAGGCCGAGCCTTCCATACCCCCATCCAGTGTCACGCAGTGCGCCCCGACACAGAACGGATTGAGCCCGGCCGCTGCGATCTGGGCGATATGAAAACTGTTGCCCAAACCGACCACGAAGACATTTTGCGAGCGTGCCAACTGCCGGGCCATGTCCTCGAAGGTCTGGCTGTCGTTCATGCGTGCGACGTTTTCCAGGTGGTGCTTGCTCAGGTCGATCTGCTGGCCCAGATGAAAGCCGGTATCGGGTGATTGCTTCAGCCTGTCCTCGATGACATCGGCCGAAGAGACCACGGCGAGCAGATTTTCCATCAGGGCGAAGCGCAATCCGGTGAAGCCGTTGAACCCTATCGCATTGGCCAGACGGTTGACGGCAGCGGTGGAAGTGCCGGTCGCAGCAGCCAGTTCTTCTATGTTGAGCGTTGCGCTGCGGTAGGGATTGGCTTGCAGAAACGTCGAGACTTTCTTCAGCGCCGGGCGGAGGTCGGCATGTTGGATGCGTAGCTTACGCATCAGATCGGAGTCGTACACCTTGGTGCTGGTCATGGGCGCCATTGTCGTTCCTCCTGAATGAGCATGGAAACGCTGCTTGAGGACTAGAGTTTAGTTGTCCGACTACTTGCGTCCAGTACATGCTTAGATCGATTGGTTCTTGGATTGGATCCACTGCGAAAAATATTTCGTGCTCTTGTGCAGGTGATGGCGAAGCATGGCGCCGATGAAATTGGCACGCCGATGCTGCGGGAGGTTCGCGTGAAGCTGCTGCAGACGCCGGGCCAGTGCTTGTGCATGGTGCTCCATTGCATAGGCGGCAAGCAGATGCTCCCGGCACTGTATCTGGGCCGCGTGCCATCGCTCTTTGTGGTCGTACAACAGCACCGCGGCCTCCGCCAATTCGTCGGCGCTGCGGCCGATTTCGCCTGGCCAGCGGTCACCCGTGCGCATGCCTTCTGCACCCCACGGGGTGGTCACGCTGGGGGTACCGCAAAGCATGGCATCTAGCAGCTTGCCCTTGATGCCGGCGCCAAAGCGCAGGGGTGCCAGGGCCACCCGCGCCTGACCGACCACCTGCAGGGCGTCCGCTGCCCAGCCCTTGACCAGAAAACCGTGTGTAGGGTTGTGCAGGGCCGTGGCCTTGGGCGGTGTGTAGGCGCCGTACACATGCAGCTCGGCCCGCGGCAGTCGCTTGCGGATGCGTGGCCACACTTGATTTTTCAGCCACAGCACGGCGTCCCAATTGGGCGCGTGACGAAAGTTGCCGATGCACACGAAGTTCGCGCGCTGCTCGAAATCCAGAGGAGGCGTGGGCAATGGCTCGACCATCAAAGGACAGTCGTGGAGCAGATCGGGCGGCACGCCGAAACGCTCCACCAGCAACTGCGATTCGAAGGGCGAGATCATCAGGCTCAGGTCACAGCGGAAGATAGCGGCGACTTCGCGCTGGGTGACGTCGGCCTCGCTCATGTGCTGGTAGAGGATGTCGGGCGATATGTCGAACAACGCAGTGAAGTTGTTTTCATCGCCACTGGCTTGCAGACGTTCCTTGAGCAGGCCCTGGCGGGCGTCGCGCAGGCTTTGCAGGTCACAGGTTTCAAGCACACGCACGGCTTGCGGACAGTGCAGCTCCACGCGCCAGCCGAACTGTTCTTCCATCATGAAACGGTCGAACAGCACCATGTCCGGCTGCAAGACGCCGACGAAACGGTCGAAGCTGTCGTTGTTGAGTTCGATGGTCTGCTCGGCGATGCCCAGCGTCGCCAGATCGGCCTTGTGTTCGCCGACCTTGGCGGGGCTGGCGAAGGTGACCTCCCAGCCCTGGGCCACGAAGCAGTGCAGCAGCTGCATCATGTGCCCGCCGGCCGCCGATGAGGTGGGCTCGGGCCAGACATAGCCGATGACCAGAACGCGTTGAAAGGGCATGAACGAGACTCGGGGAAAAACCGGGCGCGTATTAGGCCATGATTACGCGCCCCGGTGTAGCGGCAGGCAGGCTTCAGGCCGCCAGCATGCTCTTGACCTTGTCGCGCAACTGGTCGATGGAAAACGGCTTGCCGATACTGCTCATGCCCGCCGGCACGTCGAGGGCTTCGGCGTAGCCGCTGGCAAACAGTACTGGCAGTACCGGGCGCAGAACGCGCGCCTTTTGGGCCAATTCCTTGCCATCCATGCCGGGCAAGCCCATGTCGGTCATCATCAGGTCGATGGTCTTGGCGGCATCTTCGAGAAATTTCAGGGCGCCCGGTCCATCCTCGGCTTCCAGTACCTCGAATTCGAATTCCTCCAGCACGTCCACGATCAGCATACGGACGATCGCGTCGTCTTCGACGACAAGAATGGTTTTGGCGGTATCGGACATCGTTCGGATCCTGGTCGGCAAAGGGCGCTGACGGCGCCGAGCCGTCATTTCGCAGATATCGATGCGCCTCGGGGCAACGAGCACCTGGGAGGCAGGGCGCCATCATAAAGCATGGGTCGGGGCCAGACCATGCCTGCGGAGCCATTAAACGAGACTGTTCCCACGTTTAGATATGAAAATTCTTACAAGACGTACGGAAAAAACCTAACTCTTTGATCGAATTGCGGCAAAATCCCCCGCCTCGATTACAGGATCCGGGTCCAAGGACATGAACAAACCCTCTTCGATCGACGAACAAAGCTTCCGTCGGCTGCTCAGTCGCAACGTCGGCCTGCCGCTGGGCGTCGGCGTGCTCAGCGCCGCCGTGTTCATCGGCATCATCGTCTACCTGCTGTCCGTGATCGACTGGGTCGAGCACACCGACCGCGTGATCAACAACGCCAACGAGGCGACCAAGCTGTCCATCGACATGGAAACCGGCATGCGCGGTTACCTGTTGTCGGGCGCCGAAGGCTACCTGGATCCCTATGAGCTGGCCAAGCCGCGTCTGGCTGCCGAGCTGCCGGCGTTGCAGGCGTTGGTCAGCGACAACCCGCGCCAGGTCGATCGGCTGACGCGGATTATGGCGCTGCAAAAGGACTGGCTCGACTACGGCGAGCAGTTGATCGCGCTCAAACGCTCCACCGGCGACTATTCCAGCGTGGTCCAGACCGGCCGCGGCAAGCGCCTGACCGATGCGATCCGCAAGGAATATGAAGGCTTCATCGCCATGGAGCAGCAACTGCGGGTGGAGCGCAGCGAGAACGTGTCGCGCACCATCTGGACCTCGGTCAGCCTCTATGTGCTGTTCGTTTTCGTGGTCAGCGCCTTGCTCGCCTATTTCGGCCGACGCGACATGACCGAGCTGTCGACCTCCTATGGTGGCAACCTGGCCGCCTTGCAGAAGGGTGCCAAGCGCCTGCAGGACCAGGCTTGGCTGCGCACCGGTCAGACGCAACTGGCCGAGCAGTTGCTGGGCCAGCAGACGTTGCAGATGCTGGGCCGCAACATGCTGCAATTCTTCGCCCAATACCTGGGCACGGTAGTCGCCGCGGTGTACATCCGCGAAGAACAAGGCAACCTGCGCCGCATCGCTTCGTACGGGTTCTCCCGCGAGCGTGAGGTGATGGATCAGGTACTGATCAATGGCGAGGGCATCGCCGGCCAGGCCGTGCAGCGCAACCGGGTCATTCGTCTGGACGACGTGCCGGCCGATTACCTGCGCCTGAGCTCCGGCCTGGGCGAGGGCGCGGCGCGCAGCGTACTGGTCATACCGACCAGCGACAACGACCACATCAATGCCGTGGTCGAGCTGGGCTTCCTGCGCCCCTTGACCGACCGCGACCTTGAAATCGTCGAATTGCTGGCCGACAACATCGGCACCGCCATCGAAGCGGCGCGCTATCGCCAGCGTCTGCAGGAAGTGCTCGCCGAAACCCAACAGCTCAATGAAGAACTGCAAGTGCAGCAGGAAGAGCTCAAGACCGCCAACGAAGAGCTCGAAGAGCAGTCACGGGTGCTCAAGGAGTCCCAGGCGTACCTGGAAACCCAGCAGGCCGAGCTGGAGCAGACCAACGAGCAGCTGGCCGAACGGACCGAAGCCCTGGGCGAGCAGCGCGATGCGCTGGATCGCAAGAACCTGGAGTTGAACCAGGCCCAGGTGCAGCTCGAAGAGCGCGCCGACGAGCTGCAGCGTTCAAGCCGCTACAAGTCCGAGTTCCTCGCCAACATGTCCCACGAGCTGCGCACGCCGCTCAACAGCTCGCTGATCCTGGCCAAGTTGCTGGCGGAAAACCCCCAGGAGAACCTCACGGCCGATCAGGTCAAGTTCGCCGAGTCGATCTATTCGGCGGGCAACGATCTGCTCAACCTGATCAACGACATTCTGGACATTTCCAAGGTCGAGGCCGGCAAGCTCGACCTGCGTCCGGAAAACAGCAGCGTGCCGCGGCTGGTGGACAGTCTGCGCATGACCTTCGAGCCGCTGGCCGGGCAGAAGCACCTCGAGCTCTCGGTACAGATTCTTCCCGATGCCCCGGCAATGCTCTACACCGATCGCCAGCGCGTCGAGCAGATTCTCAAGAACCTGTTGGCCAACGCCCTCAAGTTCACCGAACACGGCATGGTCGAGCTGCTGGTCTCCGGCCACGCCAATGACGGCATCGCCTTCCAGATTCGCGACACTGGCATCGGCATTGCCGTCGACCAGCAGCAAGCCATTTTCGAAGCGTTCCGCCAGGCCGACGGCACCACCAACCGGCGCTACGGTGGCACCGGCCTAGGCCTGTCGATTTCCCGCGACCTGGCCAACATGCTCGGTGGCTACATCACCGTCACCAGCGAGCTGGGCAAGGGCAGCACCTTCACCCTGGTCCTGCCGCAGCGTTACGAAGAGATCATCGAGGCACCGCGACACGCACCGCAGCCCATGGTCATCGCGCCGCAGCCGGTATCCAACACCCCGGCGGTGATCGAAGCACCGCTGACCGTGGCTCGCTTCGCCGACGACCGTGACAAGGGGCCGTTCACCAAGCGCTGCATTCTGGTCGTCGAAGACGAACCCAATTTCGCCCGCATTCTCTACGACCTCGCCCACGAGCTGGGCTACCACTGTCTGGTCGCACACGGTGCCGACGAGGGCTTCGATCTGGCAGCGACCTTTGTGCCCGATGCGGTGCTGCTCGACATGCGCCTGCCCGACCATTCCGGGCTGACCGTACTGCAGCGCCTGAAGGAACTGGCCACCACCCGGCACATCCCGGTGCACGTGATCTCGGTCGAGGACCGGGTCGAGGCGGCCATGCACATGGGCGCCATCGGCTATGCGGTCAAGCCGGCCACGCGTGATGAGCTCAAGGAAGTCTTCGGCCGCCTGGAAGCCAAGCTCACCCAAAAGCTCAAGCGCATTCTGCTGGTGGAAGACGACGACCTGCAGCGCGAAAGCATTTCCCTGCTGATCGGCGACGACGACGTCGAGATCACCGCCGTGGGCTTTGCCCAGGAAGCGCTCGACCTGCTGCGCGACAACGTCTACGACTGCATGATCATCGACCTCAAGTTGCCCGACATGCTCGGCGGCGACCTGCTCAAGCGCATGTCCAACGAGGAGATCCGCTCGTTCCCGCCGGTGATCGTCTACACCGGACGCAACCTGACCCGCGACGAAGAAACCGAGCTGCTCAAGTACTCGCGCTCGATCATCATCAAGGGCGCGCGCTCGCCCGAACGTCTGCTCGACGAAGTGACCCTGTTTCTGCACAAAGTCGAATCGCAGTTGTCCCATGAGCGGCAGAAGATGTTGAAAACCGCCCGCAGTCGCGACAAGGTCTTCGAGGGCCGCAAGATCCTCGTGGTCGACGACGACGTGCGCAATATCTTCGCCTTGACCAGCGCCCTGGAACACAAGGGCGCCATCGTTGAAGTGGGCCGTAACGGCCGTGAGGCGATCGACAAGTTGAATCAGGTCGAGGACATCGATCTGGTGTTGATGGATGTGATGATGCCCGAGATGGACGGCTACGAAGCGACCCGCGAGATCCGCAAGGATCCACGCTGGCGCAAGCTGCCGATCATTGCGGTGACCGCCAAGGCCATGAAGGACGATCAGGAGCGCTGCCTGCAGGCCGGCTCCAATGATTACCTGGCCAAGCCCATCGACCTGGACCGCCTTTTCTCCCTGATCCGCGTCTGGTTGCCGCAACTGGAGCGCATGTAGTGAGTAATTCCCCGGCCGATCAGTCGTTGCAACCGGCTGCCGAACGCCATATCGATATCGAGATCCGGCTGTTGATCGAGGCGATCTACCTCACCTACAGCTACGATTTCCGTGACTATTCCGGCGCTTCGGTGAAGCGCCGCATTCTGCACGCCCTGCGGCAGATGGAGTGCGGCAGCGTCTCGTCGCTGCAGGCGCGGGTGCTGCACGAGCCCACGGCGTTCATGGAGCTGCTGCAGTACCTGACGATTCCGGTCAGCGAGATGTTCCGCGATCCCGAGCACTTCCTGGCCTTGCGCCGCGAAGTGGTGCCGCTGCTCAAGACCTATCCGTCGGTGAAGGTCTGGATCGCCGGCTGCAGCACCGGCGAGGAGGTCTACTCGATGGCCATCCTGCTGCGCGAGGAGGGTCTCCTCGAACGCACCATCATCTACGCCACCGACATCAACCCCACCTCCCTGGAAAAGGCCAAGCAAGGCATCTATTCCATGGAAAGCGTGCGCGCCTACACGCAGAACTACCAGCGCGCCGGTGGCACTCGTTCGTTCTCCGACTATTATACGGCGGCCTACGGCAACGCGATCTTCGACAGCAGCCTGCGCGCCAACGTGACTTTCGCCGACCACAGCCTGGCCACCGACAGCGTGTTTTCCGAGACGCAACTGGTGTCGTGTCGCAATGTGCTCATCTATTTCAACAAGGGCTTGCAGGACCGTGCCTTCGGGCTGTTTCACGAGTCCCTGAGCCGGCGTGGCTTTCTCATGCTGGGCAGCAAGGAAACCCTGGATTTCTCGGCCTACAGTTCGCGTTTCGAAACCCTGACGCGCCCGGAACGGATCTATCGCAAGTCATGAGTCGTTTTCAAGCGGTGGTGGTGGGGGCTTCGGCCGGCGGCGTGGAAGCGTTGCTGGGCATCTACGGCCAGTTGCCGACGAATTTCAAGCTGCCGGTGCTGACGGTACTGCACCTGCCCGACGAGCGTCACAGCCAGCTGGCGGAAGTGTTCGAGCGGCGCTTGAATCGGCCGGTGCGCCAGGCCCGGGACAAGGAGCCGATCGAGGCGGGTATGTTCTATTTCGCCGGGCCCAGCTACCACCTGTCGGTGGAGCGCGATTTCAGCCTCTCGTTGAGCCAGGAGGAACGGGTGCATTATTCCCGTCCCGCCATCGACTTCCTCTTCGATTCGGCAGCCGATGCCTATGGCGCCGGCCTGATCGGCGTTCTGCTGACCGGTGCCAACGAAGACGGTGCGCGCGGCCTGGCCAGCATCAAACGCAAGGGTGGCTTGACCATCGTCCAAGACCCCGCCGAGGCGCGGGTTGCGGTCATGCCGCAGGCGGCCATCCGCCTGCAGACGCCTGACCATATTCTTTCACTCCACGGCATTGGCTGTTTGCTTGCCGAGCTGGAACGAAGCACATGCTAAGCAACGTCCAAGCAAAATTGTTGATCGTCGATGACCTGCCGGAAAACCTGCTGGCGCTGGAGGCGTTGATCGCCAGTCCCGGCCGTGAGGTGCACAAGGCGTTGTCGGCCGATGAAGCCCTTTCATTGTTGCTGCAGCACGAATTCGCCATGGCCATTCTCGACGTGCAGATGCCGGGCATGAACGGCTTCGAGCTGGCAGAGCTGATGCGCAGCACCGAGAAGACCAAGAACATTCCGATCGTCTTCGTCAGCGCCGCCGGGCGCGAGCTCAACTATGCCTTCAAGGGCTACGAGAGCGGCGCGGTCGACTTTCTGCACAAGCCGCTGGACATGCAGGCGGTGAAGAGCAAGGTCAGCGTGTTCGTCGACCTGTACCGTCAGCGCAAGACCCTCAAGGAGCAGCTCGATGCGCTCGAGCGCTCGCGCCAGGAGCAGGAGGTCCTGCTCAAGCGTCTGCAGGTGACCCAAAGCGAGCTGGAACATGCGGTGCGCATGCGTGACGACTTCATGTCGATCGTCTCCCACGAGGTGCGCACGCCGCTCAACGGTCTGATCCTGGAAACCCAACTGCGCAAGTTGCACCTGGCACGCGATAACGCCGACGCCTTCACCCTCGACAAGATGCGCGCCATGGTCGAGCGCGACGAGCGCCAGATCCAGAGCCTGATTCGTCTGATCGAAGACATGCTCGATGTGTCGCGGATCCGTACCGGCAAGCTGTCCATCCGACCTGCCCAGTTCGACCTCGCGCAATTGGTGCGCAACCTGGTCGACAGTTTCGCACCCCAGGTGGATGCCGCCGATTGCACGATCAGCCTGCAGGCCGATGAGCCGGTGCTGGGTATCTGGGACGAGTTCCGCATTGAGCAGGTGGTCAGCAACCTGATTTCCAATGCCTTGCGCTACGGTGGCAAAGGCCCGGTGGAGGTCACCGTGTATGGACACAACGGTTGGGCGCGCGTGGAAGTGCGCGACCATGGCATCGGCATCAGCAAGGAAAACCAGCTGCGTATCTTTCAGCAGTTCGAGCGCGTTTCCGGTAGCAACGTGGTGGCCGGGCTGGGCCTGGGGTTGTTCATTTCCGAGCAGATCGTGGCCGCTCATGGTGGACGTATCGAGGTCGAGAGTGCGCTGGGCGACGGCGCGACGTTCCGAGTCAGCCTGCCGCTGTAGGAATAAGCGCAATCACACGCAACCTCTGTCGAAGGTCATGGTCGTAATGGCAGCGAAACACACACGTACATAGGCTTCCCCATGAGTGAAGATGCACAAGATGTCGTTCTCATCGTCGAGGACGAACCGCTGATATTGATGGTACTGGCGGATTACCTGGAGGGTCAGGGTTATCGCGTCCTGAAAGCCGAAAACGGCGAGCAGGCGCTGGAGATCCTTTCGACCAAGCCGCACCTTGACCTGATGGTGACGGACTACCGTTTGCCTGGCGGGATTTCCGGGGTGAAGATCGCCGAACCGGCAGTGCTGTTGCGACCAGACCTCAAAGTCATCTTCATCAGTGGCTATCCGGCAGAGATCGAAGAGACCAACAGCCCGATCGCGCGCAAGGCGCCGATCCTGGCCAAGCCATTCGACCTGGACACGCTGCACCAACAGATCGAGAAATTGCTGGCGTGAGAGAGCGGGGTGCCTGACGGTCAGGCACCCTGCTTATCGAGGCGCTATCTGCTTCAGGGCGTCGGCAGCGCTGCACCTTTGGGCCAGAGCAGCCACACCTGACCTTCCTGCTTCATGTTGCCGGCCAGTTCCCCGGCTTCGTTCCCCGTCCCCCAGAACAGATCCGCACGCACTTCGCCGGCAATGGCGCCACCGGTGTCCTGAGCCGCGACCGGGCGCACCACGGGGCTGCCGTCAGGGCGTGTAGTGGACAGCCACAACAGACTGCCCAGCGGTATCACTTTGCGATCGATTGCCACACTGTAGCCAGCGGTCAGCGGCACGTTGAGTGAACCGCGGGGGCCTTCGTTGCTGTCCGGGCGCAGGCTGAAGAACACGTAGCTGGGGTTGCTGGCGAGCAGTTCCGGTACCCGCTGCGGATTGGCCACAGCCCACTCGCGGATACGGCCCATGCTGACTTCTTCCTTCTTGAGCAGGCCTTGCTCGACCAGCCAGCGGCCGACTGGGCGATACGGATGGCCGTTCTGGTCGGCGTAGCCAACGCGCAGCTGCCGGCCGCTGTCCAGTTGCAGGCGGCCCGAGCCCTGGATCTGCAGGAACTGCAGGTCCATGGGGTCGCGCATCCAGGCGACCACGGGGGCATTGATGCCTTGGCGCTGGATCGTGGCGGCGTCGTCATAAGGGCGCAGTACCTGACCATCGAGCCGACCGCGCAGGCGCTTGCCCTTGAGCTCGGGGTAAAGGCTGTCCAATTGCACGCTGATCATGTCGGTTGGCACGCCGTAGACGGGTACCGGATGTTGCGCGTCGGCCTTGAGGCTGCCCGAATAGACGGGTTCGTAGTAGCCGGTGATCAGGCCGTGTTCGCCTTTTTCGGCTGAGCGCAGGCCATAGACCTGCAATTGCGCCTGGAGGAAAGCGCGGATCGCGGCAGGGGAGGTGTCCACCGATTGCGCGCCGGCGCAGGTAGCGCCCCAGATCGGGTCCTTGGCCAGACGCTGGCAGGCCGAGCGCCAGGCCGCAAAACCGGCCTGCAGGTCGCTGTCGCTGACCTTGGGCAGGTCATCCCATGTGGCGGGTGCGTAAGTGGCGACGGGGTGGGTGGTTTCGACAGGCTTGTTGTCGCTGTCGCAGGCGGACAACAGCGCCAGCGCGGGCACGACGCCGATGAGCAGGCGCCGCCAGGGAAAACGGAAATGGGTCACGCAACGCATCCTGATAGCGGGGAGAGGCGGCTACTTTGGATAAACCCACACCCGACGTCAAATCGATGCGGTGATCCAGACACACCGCGGTGTCCGCCGACGCGGCTTGCGCCGCTGCTACAGGGGGTTGCAATCCGCGTTGTGATTGATGCGGTGGTCCGGGCATACCGCGGTGTCCGCCGACGCGGCTTGCGCCGCTGCTACAGGAGGTTGCAATCCGCGTTTTGATTGATGCGGTGGTCCAGGCATACCGCGGTGTCCGCCGACGCGGCTTGCGCCGCTGCTACAGGAGGTTGCAATCCGCGTTTTGATTGATGCGGTGGTCCAGGCATACCGCAGTGTCCGCCGATGCGGCTTGCGCCGCTGCTACAGGATGGCATCACTCTCTGTAGCAGCGGCGCGAGCCGCGTCCGGGTTGACGCAGTGGTTCAGGTTCACCCCGATCGAGTTCAGCAATAGCTCGCGATCCGTCGAACCTGGCCTTGGCCCTGGCTCAGGCTCCATTCCCGGTTGAGTGTCTGGAATACATCGTTGACGAACTGTCGGTCAGCCGCAGCTTTCTTGCCAACGTAGCCTTTGCCACGCCGGTAGATAGGCATGCGTGCACGCAGTTCTGGGTGATTGCGCTCGAATGCTTCGCCGTCGGCGTCGTTGGCCAAGGCATCTATATGCACGTCGCCACGCTTGCACACCCAAAGAATGTGATCGTCCAGCGTGTCACGGCCGGCTGCCAGGATACGGGCAAGTTGGTCAACGGTAGGTTGCTGATTCAGGTTCATGATTACGCTCCTTGAGCTCTGTGTGATCTGTCAGGTTGTCGTCTTCAACACGCGTCCGCCGATACGCTTCAGGTGTTGTCCGTCTAGGTCAGTACTGGCTCGAGCTCGATGTGTAGTGCCGACGATCCTGACTACATTAAACTCATGCGATTCAGGTTCCAGCGGCCCGCCTGGTACGCGGAGGTCATCGGAGTGGCTCGATGGCTCATCGAGCAGGGCCCATTCGGGCTCCGCTCTGTTCCCGATCAGGGAGACGGCCTCATCATGCAAGGCCGGGAGAGGCGCGTCAATGGATATGTAGTGCTTTTATAGCAGCACTACATATTTTAATTATGACCTCCCGGTCACGCTGCTGTGGAATGGGAAATCCCTGATAGCGACCCCTCACCTCGAGAAAGTCACGGCAAGGGTTGATTGTTCCGAGCGCTCCTATAATCATGCTCGGCCCGGGCACGGTCGGGCCGTCCCGTGCAAGCACCCACTGGAGCAGTATGGAGTTCAAGCAGAGTCTGAGTCGCCGCATCGTCATCGTGTTTGCCCTGATGAGCGCGTTCGTCGCTGGGGTGTTCGCGGTGGGTATCGTGGCCACCGTGCATCTGGTGGAGCGCAAGCTGACGACCATGAGCCTGAGCGGCAACATGCACCGCCTGTTGCTGGTGGACAATGCGGACGACTGGCGTCATCGCCCCGAGAAAGACGAGCTTTTCTACATCGATGGCGGCGACGGCGACCTGAGCATGCCCGATGAACTCAAGACCCTGCCGGTCGGGTTCCAGGAGCTCACCCTCGGTCCACGCACCTACTACGCCATGGTTGCCCAGGTCGACGGGCGCCAATATGTCCTGTTGCGCGATCAGGAGGGCATGGAGCAGCGCGCCCATGTGCTGTTCATCGTGGTGGGCGCCGGCTTTCTGTTGAGCATCGCCCTGGCGATCCTGCTGGGCGGGTTGCTGGCACGCCGCGTGATGGCGCCGGTGGTGCGTCTGGCGCGGCAGGTGCGTCACCGCGACAAGATGCTCGGCCTGGCGCCGCCGTTGTCGCCGGACTACACCGACGACGAGGTCGGCGAACTGGCGCGCTCGTTCGATGAAACCCTGAGCAAATTGCGCGCCGCACTCAACCGCGAGCAGATGTTCACCAGCGATGTCAGTCACGAGCTGCGTACGCCGTTGATGATCCTGGCGAGCTCCTGCGATCTGCTGCTCGGCAGTGAGCTGGATGAGCGCTCGCAACGGCAGGTGACCCGCATCGCCCGGGCCACGGATGGCATGAGCCAGTTGGTCGAGACCTTCCTGCTGCTCGCTCGGGATCGCGAGGCGGCCAGTCATGGCAACCCCACCGCGACGCTCAGACGTACTGCCGATGAACTGGTGGAGATCTGGGGACGGCAGATCGAAGCCAAGGGTCTGGAATTCATCTATGTCGTGGATAACCATTCGAGCGAAGTCTACAACCAGGCCTTCCTGCACTCGGTGATGGGCAACCTGCTGCGCAATGCCTGGCACTACACCGACACCGGCTTCGTGCGCCTGACCCTGACGCAAACCGGCTTCCATGTCGAAGACAGCGGCATCGGCATTCCCGAGGAAAAACGCAACGCGATGTTTCAGCCCTTTGTTCGAGGTGACGAGCAGCGGGGCGAAGGCCTGGGGCTGGGCTTGTCGCTGGTGCAGCGCATCTGCGTCAACCAGGGCTGGAGCGTCAGCCTGAGCAGCCGTGAACCCCACGGCTGTCTTTTCAGTGTGAAGCTGGGCGATGCCTAGCTTCCACTCACCCATAGCGTGCGGCCAGTCACTCTTTTTTTGTGAACCTTGACACGATTTCGTGGTCTTTCAGCTGGCGGCTTGAACCGACGGCATGCCGGGCAATAGGCCCTTTGGGAGCTTTTCATCGCTTCCCTTCGCAAGTAGTAGCCACCCGTAGCGGTAGTAGCGACAGGCCCTCCGGTGCAGGCCCAGCCTCTTGGGACATTGTTGTCCCGCTATCGAATGGTCCGTTCATCGGGGCCTTTTTTCTTATTCATGTGAAGATCGCCATGCCCTCATTTCAACGTTTCTCTACCGTATTCAGCCGCACCCGCCTGGTGGCCACCGGCGTATTCACTGGCCTGCTCTTCACTGTCGGCCCGGCGCATGGCGACGAGGCTCCTGGCAACAGCCGCTGGGTCAGTGACAACCTGAGCACCTTCGTTCGCAGTGGTCCTACCGACGGCTATCGCATCGTCGGCAGTTTGAAGTCCGGCCAGAAGGTCGAGTTGCTGTCTACCCAGGGTGACTACAGCCAAGTGCGCGGTGAAGGTGGTTCCAGTGTCTGGATCCCCAGCAGTGACCTGCAACAGACGCCAGGTCCCGCCGAGCACGTTCCCTTGTTGACCCAGCAGGTCGCCGATCTGAGCGGCAAGCTGCAAACCATCGACGACAGCTGGAAGAACCGCGTACAGGGCATGCAGGAAACCCTGGACGCGCGCAAGGCGCTGATCGACGAGCTGGAAGCGCGCAGCAAGGCACTCAATGCCGAGCTCAGCGATGCCCAGTCCGAGCTGCGCAGCACCCAGGCGAAGCTGGGCGACGAAAACAAGCACGTGATGATGAGCTACATGGTCTACGGCGGCAGTATCGCTGGTGCCGGTTTGCTGGCCGGCCTGATCCTGCCGATGATGACCCGTGGCCGCAAGCGTAACGACCGCTGGTTCTGAGGGTTACGCCTACAGTTTGTGCTGAACCTGCCAGGCCGCTCGATGATCTATGGTGTTGCACTCCATATCACTACATAGAGAGCTTTGCCATGAACACCAGTGACCTTCTTGAACAACTGCTGCGCGGTCGCGGCAGCCAATCCTCGAACAACCGGCCTGGCGCCCCGAGCGGGCAGGGTGGTCTTGGGGATCTGCTGGGAAGTTTGCTCGGCGGTGGCCGGGGTGCATCAGGTGCCGGTGGCCTCGGCGGTCTGGGTGGATTGCTGGGCGGCCTGCTGGGCGGGCGTGGCGGGAATCGATCCGGTTCCGGCAAGTACGCCGCGCTCGCATCGTTGGGGATGATGGCCTTCAAGGCCTATCAGGCCTGGCAGCAACAACAGGCCAATGCCCCACAGCAGGCGTTGCGCACCGTCGATCAGTTGTCCGAGCCGGAAGCGGAAGGGCATAGTCATGCGATCCTGCGTGCTCTGATTGCCGCCGCCAAGGCCGATGGCCGGGTGGATGCGCAGGAGGAAGCGGCGATCCGCGCCGAGTTGACCGAGCATGCCGAGGATGCGCAGTTGCAACAGTGGCTGGATGCGGAGCTGGCACGGCCGCTGGACGCACAGGAGTTGGCCAGCGCGGCTGATGGCCCGGCAATGGCGGCGGAGATGTACCTGGCCAGTGTGATGTTGATGGGCCAGCAGGATGCCGGCGAGCGCGCGTGGCTCGACCAATTGGCCGCTGCCCTCAACCTGGCGCCGGAATTGCGCGCCCAGCTCGATCAGCAGGCTCAGGCGCAATAAGCCCGCCGCAAAAGCCGTACGGCGATGCTGCAGGCCAACCTCACGCACCGCCGACGCGGCTCGCGCCGCTGCTACAGAAAATCTCCGCGCCCGGCCCAGGCTGCACCATCGCAACCCGAAAAACACCCCACAACCCCTGTAGCAGCGGCGCAAGCCGCGTCCTGCCGCACCGCCGATCCCTACAGGATGGTCACAAAGGCCCCAGCTCCAACCATATTGGCGCGTGGTCGGACGGTTTTTCCATCGCCCGCAAATCGTAATCGATACCCGCTGCCCGAACCCTGGGCAGCAACCCGTGGGACGCCAGGATCACGTCGATCCGCAACCCCCGCTTGGGCTCGTCCTCGAAGCCGCGGCTGCGGTAGTCGAACCAGCTGAACCGGTCCGCCACTTCAGGATGCAAATGACGGAAACTGTCCACCAGCCCCCACTGTTGCAATCGCTGGATCCATTCGCGCTCTTCGGGCAGGAAACTGCACTTGCCGGTCTTCAGCCAGCGCTTGGCGTTGTCCGCCCCGATACCGATATCGCAATCCTGTGGAGAGATGTTCACGTCCCCCATCACCACCAGCGCTTGATCGTTACTGAACCCTGTATCTAGCAGGGTTTGCAGGTCGCTGTAGAAACGGCGCTTGGCAGGGAATTTGGTGGGGTGGTCGCGACTTTCACCCTGTGGAAAATAACCGTTCATGATCGTCACGACCTGGCCTTGGGCATCGGCGAAGGTACCGCGGATGAAGCGGCGCTGTGCGTCCTCCTCGTCGCTGGCAAATCCTTTGTCGATACTCAACGGCGCGGCGCGCGACAGAAGTGCCACCCCGTAATGGCCTTTCTGCCCGTGGAAGTGCACGTGATACCCCAGCGCCTCGATCTCGGCCTGGGGGAACTGTTCATCCGACACCTTGGTTTCCTGCAGACCGATCACATCCGGCTGGTGCTTGTCGATCAAGGCGGCCAGCTGATGGGGGCGGGCACGCAAGCCGTTGATGTTGAACGAGACGATTTTCATGGTCGCGAATCCTGGCAAATCGGCGATGCTAACGGACTGCGGCGCAGCTCACCAGTACGGCGTCCGGCATCGGCGCACGATTTGCCTGGCCAGGGTACGGAACCCCTGGGGTCGCGGACCGTCCATTGACTACTCGTTGCACTCCTCAAGGACAGACCCGATGCCCCAGACTTCGACCACCGCTGCAGAAGTACGTCAGCTCGATGGTGGTTATGCCCGTGAAACCCGTGCGCTGCTGTACCAGACCTATCTCGTCGACCCGACCTTCGCCTACCTGTTCGAAGCCGATCGCCCAGGCTTCGAACGGCGTGTGCGTTCCACCGTGCGGCAATTGGTCAATCAGCATTTTCTCCAGGACCTGCCGGCCTTGGGCTTGTTCTTCGACGACCGCCTGGCGGGTGTTGCGCTGGTAGCGCCACCACAGCGTCGCCTGGGCATCACCGAAAGCTGGGCCTGGCAGTGGCGAATGATGCTGGGCACGGGCGTGGAAGGCACGCGCCGCTATCTCGAATACCATCACGCCGTCCAGGAATGCATCCCCTCGGATGCCGTCCATGTGCTGCCGCTGATGGGACTGCACCCGGACTTCCAGGGCCCTGAACTCGGGGAGCAACTGCTGACGGCGGTGCATAACTGGTGCGCCCAGGACCCGACGTCCGAAGGCGTAGTACTGGATACCGGCAACCCGCGCTACCTGGCGTTCTTCCAGCGCCAGGGCTATACCCAGATTGGGGAAGTGAACCTGGGGCCCGTGGTCGAGCATGTGTTCTTCCACCCCAGTCCTGAAACAGTCGGTTACGCACAGGGCTGATCCAGAGTCCTTGGCAACGCCTGGCAGGGTCCAAGTCGACGTACGGGTCGTGATAGCATTCGCCTATGAATTATTCAGGACGATTGGCCGGCAGCCTGGCGCTGCTGGTCGCAAGCATGGCGGCCCAGGCCCAAAGCGTACTCGACGTACGCGTCAACCCTGCCAACCCGGCACTCAAGAGCAACGTCGAAGGCTACATCGGCAGCTTGGGTGATCGTGACGGTGAGGCGCTGCTGCGCTTCAGTCGGGGAGCCGAGGAGCAGGCGCAAAAGGCGGCCCAGGCACTGGGCTATTATCAGGCACGCGTGACCAGCGAAGTGCAGTCGGGCGAGAGCCCGCGCCTGCTGCTGCGCATCGAACCGGGTGAGCCTGTGCATCTGCGCAACGTCACGGTGCGCGTCGAAGGCCCGGCGGCCGACTTGAAGGCCTTTCGCGTCCCGCGCAGCAGCGAGCTGGCGCCGGGTGCCGTGCTCAACCACGGTCAGTACGAAAATGCCAAGCAGCTGATCCAGAACCAGGCCTCGCGCTATGGGTTCTTCAGCGGCACTTTCAGCAAGCAGCGTCTGGCGGTCGACCCACGGGCCGGCGTCGCGGATGTCGAGTTGGTCTACAACAGCGGCCCGCGTTTCAAGCTGGGTAAAGTCAGCTTCCAGGGCGACACGCCGTTCGACGAAGAACTCCTGCAACGCATGGTGCCGTTCAAGGAAGACACGGCCTACGATTCCGAACTGATCGCCGAACTCAATCAAGCCTTGCAATCGAGTGGCTACTTCGAAGGCGTGCGGGTCGATGCTGCGCCCACTGCCGCCAGCGAGCGAGTGATTCCCGTCGATGTCCAGCTGACGACCCGCAAGCCTCGGACCATGGGCTTGGGTCTGGGGTATTCGACCGACGTCGGCCCGCGCGGCAAAGCCAACTGGACCCGCCATTGGGTCAATCCCCAAGGCCACAGCTATGGTGCGGAACTGGAACTTTCGGCGCCTCGGCAGAACGTTGGGCTTTGGTACGACATTCCCCTGGATCCCCCTCTGACCGACAAGCTGCGATGGGCGGGCGGTTATCAATACGAAGAGCTGGCCGACACCGACAGCCTGAGCAAACTGCTCACGTTCGGCCCGGAATGGCACAGCAAACTGCCGAGCGGCTGGCAGCGGGTCATCTCGTTGAAGTGGCAACGCGAAGAATACCGGCTCGGCGACGACACCGGCCTGAGTACCTTGCTGATGCCCGGCATCAGCTACACCTACCTCAAGAGCGACAACAAGGTCGACCCCCATAACGGCTACCGCGTGCAGTTCGATGCCCAGGTGGCCAAGGAAGGGGTGCTGTCGGACACCAACCTGTTGCATGGCAACGTAATGCTCAAGGGCTTGACCACTGTGGCACAGAATCACCGCTTGCTTGGCCGGGTGCAGTTGGGCGGCAATGCCACCAACGGTTACAAATCCGTTCCGCCTTCGTTGCGTTTCTTCGCCGGTGGCGACCAGAGCGTGCGTGGCTACGACTACCAGACCCTGTCGCCGGAGAACTCCGATGGCGATCGCATCGGCGGACGCTACATGGTCGCCGGCAGTGTCGAGTACCAATATTCGATTGCCGAAAAGTGGCGCGTGGCAACCTTCATCGACAAGGGCAACTCGTTCAACGACCTGAAATTCGCCGACCTCAAGACAGGCATCGGCGTCGGCGTGCGCTGGGTGTCGCCGGTGGGTCCGATCCGGCTCGACCTAGCTCACGCGATGGATGACGATGGCGGCGTGCGGCTGCACTTTTCCATGGGGCCGGAACTGTGAGGCCGGCGGTGAAACGCGGTGCGCTGATCACCCTGGCTGCGCTCGTTGGCCTGTTGCTGATCGTTCTGGTGACCCTTTCGCTAGTGCTGGGAACCCAGGCCGGCAGCCGTTGGGCGCTGGCCCGTGTGCCCGGACTGACCCTGGAAAACTTCAAGGGCACATTGGGCAGCCACTGGCAGGCAGACTCGCTGATATGGCAGCAAGGCGCGACCCGTGTCGAAGTGCGGGCGCCCGAGCTGGCCTGGTCACCCAGTTGCCTGTGGCGTATGACGCTGTGCATCGACACCCTGCACACCGACGCCATTCTTGTGCAACTGCCTGCCAGCCAGGAACCGGCCAGCGACGGGCCCATCACACTGCCTAACCTGCAGTTGCCCGTCGCCATAGAATTGGGCGATGTGCGTATCGGCAGCCTGCAACTCGATGGCGTGCAGCAGCTCAGTGGTTTCGAGCTGGCGGCACACTGGACCGCCGATGGCCTGAAGATCGATCGCGGGCACCTGCAACGCGATGACCTGGTGCTGGATCTGGACGGCACCCTGCGCCCCGGCGGCCAATGGCCGCTGAACCTCAATGCCCAAATACAGTTGCCCAAGGTTGACGACAAGCCTTGGCAAGTCACCCTGAACGCCACAGGTGATCTGCTCGACACGCTGACCCTGAACGGGCAAAGCTCCGGCTACCTGCCGGCCGCCATAACGGGCACCCTGAAGCCGCTGGCCGAACACTTGCCGGCCCAGCTGCGCATTGTCAGCGAGGCGTTCAAACCCAGCGCCGGGCTGCCCGACACCTTGGCATTCAATCAACTGGAACTGCTCGCCAAAGGCGACCTGCAGGCTGGCTATGCCATCGATGGCCACGCCAGTCTGCCAGCGGAACAATCACCAATGACGTTGGTGCTGGGCGCGCGGGTCGACGCCAAGGGTGCAGTGGTTCAGACCCTGGATATTTCCTCCACGGCACAGGAACAGGTGCGGCTGGCTGGCAGCGTGGATTGGCACGAAGGTCTGGCGGCCAAGGCCACTATCGATTGGCAGGACTTCCCGTGGCACCGCCTGTACCCCGTCATTGCCGAGCCGGACGTGAAAGTCCGGCGTTTCAAAGGCGAGATCGACTATCGAGACGGCAAGTACCTGGGCAACCTCAACGGTGCCTTCGATGGCCCAGCCGGTGCGTTTACCCTGGTGACGCCGTTCAGCGGCGATCTGCAGCAAGTGTTCCTGCCGCAACTGGAACTGGTCGCGGGGCAGGGCAAGGCAGCAGGGCACCTGAACGTCAAGTTCGCCGATGGCGTTGCCTGGGACACGGCTCTGGACCTGAGCGCCATCGATCCTGCCTACTGGGTCGCGCAGATGCCAGGCAGCCTCGCCGGTCCGCTGCGCAGCACCGGCGAATTCAAGAATGAACAGCTCAAGCTGGATGCCGACCTGGACCTCAAGGGACGCCTGCGCGGGCAGCCTGCGGTGCTCCAGGCCAAGGCGCAGGGCGCCGGGGAGCGCTGGACGCTGGGCAATCTCGACGTACGTCTGGGCGACAACCTTATCCAGGGTCAAGGCAGTCTGCAGCAGCAGATTCAGGCGCGACTCAACATCGATCTGGCCCGTCTGGGCCAGTTGTGGCCCGGGCTGCAAGGGCAACTCAAGGGCCAGCTCGACGCGGCCGGTACCTTGCAGGCGCCCCAGGGCAAGCTCTCGCTGCAGGGGCGTCAGTTGGCACTGGACAGCAACCGTCTGCAGAACCTGACACTGGACGCCGTCCTCGACAAAGCCCAGCGTGGCACCCTTGATTTGACCGCCGCCGGTATCCGCGCCGGTGACACCGACCTGGGCACCCTGACCGGTAAGGCCTCGGGCGATATCAAACGGCAGCAGCTGCAATTGGCGCTCATGGGGCCGCAACTGGCTTTGGCCACCGCGCTGGACGGCACGCTCGATAAGGGCTTCACCGCGCAAAGCAGTTGGCGCGGGCGGCTGGCCAGCGGTTCGGTCCAGGCCGGTGGCCAGGATTGGCGTCTGCAGGCGCCGGCACGTCTTGAATACCTGGCCGGTGGCCAGGTCAATTTCGGCGCCCACTGCTGGCGCTCGGGATCTGCCAGCCTGTGCGGCGACGACCAGCGTCTGGCGCCGCAGCCGCGACTGCGTTACCACCTCAAGCAGTTTCCGCTGGACAGCCTGGCCCAGTGGCTGCCGAAGGATTTCGCCTGGAAGGGCATGCTCAACGCCGATGTCGCGGTTGACGTCCCTGCCAGCGGCCCGGCCGGTGAGGTCATGATCGACGCTGGCAACGGCACCCTGCGCGTGCGCAACAAGGACCAATGGGTCGATTTTCCT
This sequence comes from Pseudomonas sp. PS01301, assembly GCF_029960215.1. Taxonomy (NCBI): domain Bacteria; kingdom Pseudomonadati; phylum Pseudomonadota; class Gammaproteobacteria; order Pseudomonadales; family Pseudomonadaceae; genus Pseudomonas; species Pseudomonas sp. PS01301. Next base: position 30,663 of record NZ_JASCPM010000027.1, read on the forward strand.
TACCAGACACTGCGCCTGACCAGTCGCTTGAACCCCAAGCGGATCGATACCGAACTCAACTTCCGGGGCGATCGCCTGGGACAATTGCAGGTCATCACCCAGATCGATCCCATTGCGCAGAGCAAGCCGATCAGCGGCAGCTTCCGCCTGTCCGGGCTCGACCTTTCCATCGCCCGGCCATTCGTGCCCATGGTGGAAACCCTCAAGGGCCAACTCGATGGCAGCGGGCAGATCTCCGGTTCCCTGGTGGCGCCCCAAGTGAACGGCAATGTCACCCTCAGCGGCGGTCAGATCGCCGGCCCGGAACTGCCCACCACCCTCGAGGACTTGCAACTGCAGGCATTGATCGCAGGTGAAAGCGTGCGCCTGCAGGGCAGTTGGAAAAGCGGCAAGACGGGTCAGGGAACGTTGGGCGGTACGGTCGCCTGGGCCAACGCTCTGGACGTTGACGTGCAGCTCAAGGGCACGCGCCTGCCGATCAACGTCGAACCCTATGCGACGCTCGAAGCGGCACCGGATCTGAGTATCCAGATGAATGGCGAAAGGCTCGCCGTGGCCGGCAAGGTGTTCATTCCCAAAGGGGCCATCGTCGTCCGCCAGCTGCCACCGTCCACCGTCAAACTCTCCGAGGACGTGGTGATCGTCGGCAATCAGACCGAGCAGGGCAAGGCACCCTTGCCCATGGCGATCGATATCGATGTGGAAGTGGGCCAGGAAAAACTCACCTTCAACGGCTTCGGCCTGAGTGCCAATCTGGCCGGTCACGTGCACATCGGCGACAACCTCGACACTCGGGGTGAACTGGCGCTCAACGACGGTCGCTACAACGCCTATGGCCAGCGCCTCACCATACGTCGCGCACGACTGTTGTTTGCCGGGCCCATCAGCCAGCCGTACCTGGACATCGAAGCGATCCGTACCACCGGCGATGTGATTGCCGGCATCCGCCTGACCGGCAACGCCGAGCAGCCTACCAGCGAGGTGTTTTCGGAGCCGACCATGAGCCAGGAGCAAGCGCTGTCGTACCTGGTGCTGGGTCGCCCGTTGGGCAACAGCGGCGAGGACAACAACATGCTCGCCCAGGCGGCGCTCGGCTTGGGCCTGATGGGCAGTTCGGGGGTGACCAGCAAACTGGCGACCGATCTGGGTATCGAGGACTTCCAGCTCGACACCCAAGGCAGTGGCGATGCAACCAGTGTGGTCGCCAGCGGTAATCTGTCGGAGAAACTCAGTCTGCGCTATGGCGTGGGGGTATTCGAGCCAGCCAATACCATTGCCTTGCGCTATTTGCTCAGCAAACGTCTGTATCTGGAAGTGGCCAGTGGCGTGGCCAGCTCACTGGATCTGTTCTACAAGCGCGATTTCTGAGGGGTGAACCCAGGCCCGTGAATCGGCCTGGGGAATACTCGACTAGCCAAGGGTGCGGCGAATGTTGCCGATCTGGCGCTGGCTCAGGCCATATTTATGCGCCAGCACACTGCGTGAGGTGCCGTTGAGCGTTTCGTGGTGAATCTGCTGGTTGCGCCACTGCCGCAGAAAATGATCGGACTTGGGGATTTCCAACGCCATGCCGGCGAAGCGCTGGATCAACGCGGCCACCGTTTCGGCTTCGAGCTGTTCGCTCAGGCTGGTGCGTTGCGGGTGCTTGGGAATGTAGCGCGGGCGCCCGCCATACAGTTGCGTCAGTCGATAAGCTTGCTCGACGCCGATGCAGTCGATCAGTACCTGTAATGAGTGGGGGAGTTGCTCGACGTCGATCTGCTGAAGCTGTTGGGTGTTCATGGTGACTTCCTTGTGGCAGCAAATGGCCCATCCGGCCGGCAGCCATTCTTGTCCAGGCGCCTTTGGGGCTCTAGGAGTCAAGGGGTCTCTGGGTGTAGGTAGGTTCCGACAGCTACGTCGGAAACGTTGACTACGAGGCCGCATCGCCATGGCCCGTGATCCGGTTCTTGAACGCCATCCCCTGTTGCGTCCAGGCGTTGTAAAATGCGATTTTCCACGCACAGAGCTGACTTCGGTTCATGTGCAATCCACGCAAAGGTGTGAGGCCGGATACCCAGGTCGGCCAACACCCCTGTCAGGACCTTTAGATGACCCAAGCTCAACGTATCAAGTATTCCTTGCTGATTGCCCTGCTGGTGCTGCTGGCAATGCTCGGCCTGTCCTACCTGCAGACCCAGGGGGTGATCACTGAAAAAGTCTTTCAATACATTGCCATGGGCATTGCCGTGCTCGTGGTTGTGATCAACGGCGTGATGCGTCGCAAGGTCAAGCGGCCGTGAACTAATTTTTCAGCGTGACGCTCCAATACAGTGCAGCACACACCAATCACTGTTATGGAGTGCCCCATGTTCAAGAAGACTTTGACTGCCGTAGTTGCAACTTCCGCCTTGATGACTGCCGGCCTGGCGCTGGCCGACAAGCCGGGTGCGGGTTGGATCACCATCGAGAAAGCCATCGAAACCGCAAAGTCCAAAGGCTATACCCAGGTCACCAAGATCGAAGCCGACAATGATGGCTACTGGGAAGGCGAAGGTCTCAAAGCTGATGGCGTGACTTACGAGTTCCGCATCGACGGCGTATCGGGCAACGTGCTGCGCGACCAGAAGGACTGATTCGAGCGGGCTTGTCCTGAAGCAGGTGGGTATGGCGTACTAGGACTCTGTTCCGTTCACGCCAGGAAGCTCATGATGCCTGCTAGCGACGCCTCGCAATCGTTGTCCTTCTCCGATCTGACGCAGCTGCTGCGTCAGATCTTCCTGCGTCATGGCACCTCGGTCGAGGTCGCCGACATTCTCGCCCGCAACTGTGCAACCGCCCAACGCGACGGTGCCCACAGTCATGGCACATTCCGCATACCCGGTTACCTCTCTACCTTGGCCAGCGGCTGGGTGGACGGCAAGGCGCGCCCGGTGGTCGAGGATGTGGCAAGCGGTTATGTCGCGGTGGATGCCGCTGGGGGCTTTGCGCAGCCGGCGTTGGCCGCTGCGCGAGGGCTATTGGTGACCAAGGCGCGCGAGGCGGGCATCGCTGTCCTGGCCATCCGCAACTCGCACCACTTCGCTGCGCTCTGGCCGGATGTCGAACCCTTCGCCGCCGAAGGCCTGGTCGCTCTGAGCGTGGTCAACAGCATGACCTGCGTCGTCCCCCACGGCGGTAACAAGCCGTTGTTCGGCACCAATCCCATAGCGTTCGCGGCGCCTTGTGCGGGCAAGGACCCCCTGGTCTTCGACATGGCCACCAGTGCGCTGGCCCACGGGGACGTGCAGATCGCGGCGCGGGCCGGCCATTCGGTGCCCGTGGGTACCGGTGTCGACAAGCACGGGCAGCCCACGACCGATCCGGCGGCGATCCTCGAGGGTGGCGCGCTGCTGCCGTTTGGCGGACACAAGGGCTCGGCCTTGTCGATGATGGTCGAGCTGCTGGCGGCAGCGCTCACTGGCGGGAATTTTTCCTTCGAGTTCGACTGGAAGCGACACCCCGGCGCACAAACGCCCTGGACCGGGCAACTGATCATTGTCATCGACCCCAGCAAGAGCGCTGGTCGGGATTTTGCCGTGCGTAGCCGCGAGCTGGTCGAGCGCATGCACGAGGCAGGGCAGACACGGTTGTCGGGTGACAGACGCTATCGTCAGCGGGCGTTATCGCACACACAAGGTATTTCGATGCCGGTGCAAGAACTGGAAAGACTGCGGGCGTTGGCGGGGGAGTGAAGCCAGGGCACAAGAGGGCCGCAGCGATCGGCGGCCCGGAGCGGAGGTGAATCAGTTACGACGGCCCAGCAACAGGCCGAGCAGCAAGCCACAGGTCGCCGATGCGGCCACGGTCTGCCACGGATGGCCACCGATGTAGGTCTGCGTGGCCTCGACCACCGGTTTGGCGCGTTCACGCAGCCCGGCAAGGGAATAGGACACATGTTCGAGTTTGGAGTTGACCTGCGCGCGCACGGTGTCGGCCTCGTTGCTTCCCAGAGAGGCGCTGTCCCTAAGCATTTTTTCTGACTCTTCGATCAGCGCCAACAGTTCGCTGAAGACTTGATCCTTGATTTGATCCTCGGCCGATTGAGCACCTGATTTACGGGCCATTTCACTAACTCCTAGTGTTTATTAAGGCAGTGCAAGATGGAGTCCCAGCGCCCTGGAAAGTTGCATGAAGGGCTTGGGCACGGCGTCTGTTCCTACAGATTTTCATGTATAGGCGTGTAAGATGTCGCCTGTTTTTTCTGCTGACAGGTACCTGCAATGAGCTTCAATCTCGCCAATCGCTCGCTGGCCGAGCGCGCCATGATCGAGGATGAAAAAGCCCGTCTCTATGAGCTGTGGCAAGCCAACCTAGGCAAGGCCAAAGCCGAGGCCGCGCGTCTCATCGGCGAAAAGGCCAAGCGCAAAGGGCGCTGGGCCGAATGGGTGCGGGGCGAGCTGGACGGCATGTCCCCCCCCGAATACGCCAACATGGTCCGCGCCGAAGTGAACAAGCTGATGGCGGCGGCACGCTGATTCACCCAGCGTGGTGCATCCCAAGGATTGCTCGGTCCGCGACCGCATCCGCACTCAGTAGCCCGTTGCGGACGGTAGACTCAAGGTACCGCTGTCGCTGAAGCGCACCGTCCCGAACAGCCCCCCGGCAAGCTTGCCGTGCAGGCGGTAGGGCAAGCCGTTCAAGCTCTGCGCCGGGTTCAGGCCCACCGCCTGGCGCAATGCGGTCAGTGCGGACACGCTGACCGGCACCACCAGCACGTCCTCCGAATACCGCTCGATACGGCCGTGCTGACTGCTGACGCCGCTGGCCAGCGGACGGCCGTTGACGTCCAGATTCACTGCCACGCCGTCGTACTCGATCGGCGTTTCGTTGGGGTTCTGCAGTCGCAGCTTGATGGCGAAGCGCAGTTCCAGCTCCTGCGCCGGCAAAGGCTCGATACCCACCACGCTGATCGACACCGGATCACGCTGGGGCAACAGCGAACAGCCCACCACGCTGGCCAGCAACGCTACGGTCAAACAACTGCGCAATAAGCGAAACATGGTTCTGCAACTCGCCGGCCGAGCACGTCGCTCCCTGTCTGCGACCATCATCGTGGCTATCGGTTCGCCGCTCACGCGCAATGCGGGGCAGCGTTGAACACACCTCTGCCATGAGCTGGCTTGATGTGTGCAGATGTTTCAAAGAACTGTTTCCGAGAATCGTTCAAACACAGGGTTCAAGGAAACGGCGTTCCTGTGTGTTCAGCCACATGCCGTGAAAAAGTGCTGCCATTGAGTGCCCGCGATTGAGGCATCGGACAAAAAGGTGTGCTTCAACTTGGCGCGCTATCGATGAAGTCGATGGCAAGGCAGCTTTCATATTCACGGCGCCAGATCGCCATTGGGCGCCTATGGTTACCTGCAGGAACGCTCCTTTGCTCATCTCCACCTTCGAGGGCACACCCATGACCGTTTCGCAACTCAAACCCACGCTGGGCACCCTGCACCTGTGGGGCATCGCCGTTGGCCTGGTGATCTCCGGTGAGTACTTTGGCTGGAGCTATGGCTGGGGCAGTGCCGGCACCTTGGGTTTCCTCTGCACGACGCTGATGGTCGCCGTGATGTACACCTGCTTCATTTTCAGCTTCACCGAACTGACCACCGCCATCCCCAACGCGGGCGGGCCCTTTGCCTATAGCCTGCGTGCGTTCGGTCCCACCGGTGGAATGATCGCCGGGCTGGCCACGCTGATCGAATTCGTGTTCGCCCCGCCTGCCATCGCCATGGCCATCGGCGCCTACCTCAATGTGCAGTTTCCAGGGCTCGACCCCAAGTGGGCGGCAGTGGGGGCCTATTGTGTGTTCATGAGCCTGAACATCGTCGGCGTGAGCATCGCCGCGACATTCGAGCTGGTGGTGACCATCCTCGCCGTGTTCGAACTGTTGGTGTTCATGGGCGTGGTGGCGCCAGCGTTTAGTTTCAGCAATTTCGCCCTGGGCGGGTGGGCCGGGGCGGACACGTTCAGCCTGGGTGCCTTGAGCGGCATGTTTGCGGCGATTCCCTTCGCCATCTGGTTCTTCCTGGCCATCGAAGGTGCGGCCATGGCCGCCGAGGAGGCCAAGGATCCCAAGCGCACCATTCCCCGGGCCTACATCGCCGGCATCCTGACCCTGGTGACCCTGGCCATCAGCGTGATGATCTTCGCCGGTGGCGTGGGTGACTGGCGCGCTCTGGCCAACATCAACGACCCGCTGCCGCAGGCCATGAAAGGGGTAGTGGGCGAGAACTCCAACTGGATGCACATGCTGGTGTGGATCGGCCTGTTCGGACTGGTCGCCAGTTTCCACGGCATCATCCTGGGCTATTCGCGGCAGTTCTTCGCGCTGGCACGGGCCGGCTTTTTGCCCGCAAGCCTGGCCAAGCTGTCGCGTTTCCAGACGCCGCATCGCGCCATCCTCGCCGGTGGCGTAGTGGGCATCGCGGCGATCTTCAGCGATGGCTTGGTCAATCTCCAAGGCCTGACGCTGACCGCAGCGATGATCACCATGGCCGTGTTCGGCGCCATCGTCATGTACATCATGAGCATGCTCAGCCTGTTCAAACTGCGTCGCAGCGAGCCCCAGCTGGAGCGTTCCTTCCGCGCCCCCGGCTATCCGCTGGTGCCGGCCATTGCTCTGCTGCTGGCGCTGGTGTGTCTGGTGGCGATGGTGTGGTTCAATGCCATGATCTGCGGGATCTTCATCGGCCTGATGGCCCTTGGCTCGCTGTTCTGCGTCTTCGTGCGCAGCCGCGGCGATCGTCATCCCGTACTGGCCAGCGAGTGAGGAGGGCAGCATGAGTTTCGTGCACAGCATCGGCGGGCAGACCTGGCGTTTCGACAGCCTCCGGCAGTTGATGGCCAAGGCCAGTCCGGCACGCTCCGGCGATTACCTGGCCGAGATCGCCGCCGGCAGCGATGCCGAGCGGGCGGCGGCGCAGATGGCGCTGGCCGAGGTGCCGCTCAAACGCTTTCTGGACGAGGCGCTGATACCTTATGAAGAAGACGAAGTCACTCGGCTGATCGTCGACACCCATGATGCGCAGGCTTTCGCTGCGGTCAGCCATTTGACCGTGGGCGGCTTCCGCGATTGGCTGCTGGGCGATGCGGCCAGCGAAACCAGCCTGCGTGCGTTGGCGCCAGGCATCACGCCGGAGATGGCCGCGGCGGTCTCGAAGATCATGCGCGTGCAGGACCTGGTCCTGGTGGCGCAGAAGATCCGCGTGGTCACGCGCTTTCGCAACACGGTCGGGCTGCGTGGGCGCATGTCGACACGGTTGCAGCCCAACCACCCCACCGACGATCCGGCTGGCATTGCCGCCAGCGTGCTGGATGGCCTGCTGTACGGCAACGGCGATGCCATGATCGGCATCAATCCGGCCAGCGACAGCTTGAGCGCCATCAGCGAGCTGTTGAAGATGCTCGATGGCGTTATCGAGCACTACGGAATCCCGACCCAGTCGTGCGTACTGACCCATGTCACGTCCTCGATCGCGGCGATCGAACGTGGCGTGCCTCTGGACCTGGTGTTCCAGTCCATCGCCGGTACGCAGGCGGCGAACAGCAGTTTCGGCGTCAGCCTGGCGGTGTTGCAGGAAGGCTACGAAGCGGGTCTCAGCTTGCGCCGCGGGACAGTCGGTAACAACCTGATGTACTTCGAGACAGGCCAGGGCAGTGCATTGTCGGCCAATGCCCACCATGGCGTGGACCAGCAGACCTGTGAAGCGCGGGCCTATGCCGTGGCGCGTCGGTTCGACCCTTTTCTGGTCAATACGGTGGTGGGGTTCATCGGGCCGGAGTATTTGTACAACGGCAAGCAGATCATCCGCGCCGGTCTCGAGGATCATTTCTGCGGCAAGCTGATGGGTGTGCCGATGGGCTGCGACATCTGCTACACCAATCATGCCGAGGCCGATCAGGATGACATGGACATGTTGCTGACCCTGCTGGGTGTTGCGGGGATCAATTTCATCATGGGCATTCCGGGCTCCGATGACGTCATGCTGAACTACCAGACCACGTCCTTTCACGACGCCTTGTACGCGCGCAAGACCCTGGGCCTGCGCCCGGCGCCCGAATTCGAGGAATGGCTGGCGCGCATGGACATTCTGCAGCAGAAGGATGGCCAGCTGCGTCTGGGCAGCGGCGTGCCACCGTTGTTCGGCAAAGCACTGGGGCGGCTGGGTTGAAGCGCCGGTTTCGTCTGGTCATAGCGATGGGGTGGAAAGTAACTCATGAACGATAAGACGCTGACACAAGGTGATCCCTGGCATGCGTTGCGTGCACTGACACCGGCGCGCATTGCCTTGGGACGAGCCGGCACCAGTTTGCCCAGCAGTGCCCAATTGGACTTTCAGTACGCCCATGCGCAAGCCCGCGATGCGGTTCACCTGCCGTTCGACCAGGCTGCGCTGGTACAGGCCCGTCCCGAGAGCCTGAGCCTGCACAGCGCGGCGGGTGATCGGCATGTCTATCTGCAACGTCCGGATCTGGGGCGGCGCCTGGACGATGCGTCGCTGCAGACCTTGCGTACTTATGCCAACAAGCATGCGACCGGTTTCGACCTGGCGCTGGTGATCGCCGATGGTCTCTCCGCGTTGGCGGTGCATCGGCATGCGCTGCCCATGCTCGAGCGCATCGAGCAGATTGCCGCTGACGAGGGCTGGAGCCTGGCGCCGATCTGCCTGGTGGAGCAGGGCCGGGTGGCGGTGGCCGATGAAGTCGCTCAGGCGTTGGGCGCGCGCATGGTGGTGCTGCTGATTGGCGAACGGCCCGGCCTGAGCTCGCCCGACAGCCTGGGGCTGTATTTCACCTATGCACCGCGGGTGGGGTTGAACGATGCTGCGCGCAATTGCATTTCCAATGTGCGCCTGCAAGGGCTGAGCTACGCCACGGCCGCGCACAAGCTGCAGTACCTGATGCGCGAAGCGCACAAGCGGCAGCTGTCGGGTGTACACCTGAAGGATGAAGCGCTGGTACCCGAGATCGACAATGACACCCCCCAACGCCCCGGCAATTTCCTGCTCCACGATCCCGCGTAGCAGCACCCCCTGTGGGAGCGGGTTCTACCCGCGAATGGTTCGGCGCGGTACATGGACATGACCGGGTTGTATCAGGAATACCGCATAGACCGCCGACGCGGCTTGCGCCGCTGCTACAGGGGATCCTGTGGGAGCGGGTTCTACCCGCGAATGGTTCGGCGCGGTATATGGACATGACTGGGTTGTATCAGGAATACCGCATAGATCGCCGACGCGGCTCGCGCCGCTGCTACAGGGGATCCTGTGGGAGCGGGTTCTACCCGCGAATGGTTCGGCGCGGTGGATGGACATGACCGGGTTGTATCGGGAATACCGCATAGATCGCCGACGCGGCTTGCGCCGCTGCTACAGGCGGGGCGCAGCTGGTTATTGGCCTTGGCGCATTTTGTCGATATGAATCCAGAGGTTTTCATCCTCGTAGGATTCGATCACCAGATTGGCGCCGGCGGATCTGAGGGTCTGCGGGGATTGGCTGGTCGACAGCGCGACGGTGAACAGACCGGCCGCGACTGCGGCCGTCACGCCTGGCACCGAGTCCTCGAAAGCGATGCCAGCATCGGCCCGGGCACCCAAACGTTGCAAACCGGTCAGGTAGGGCAGTGGATCGGGTTTGGCGCGCTCCAGCTCTTCGGCGACCACCACCTGCGGCAGGCGCTCGGCCAGGCCCAGGGCGTCGAGCATGTGCTCGGCATTGGCGCGCGGAGCGTTGGTCACCACGACCATGCCCAAGCCTTCGCGCTCGGCATGGTCGAGCAGGCGCAGCAGCCCGGCGATAGGCGTCAATTGCGGGGCGAGGTCGCGAAAGCGTGCTTCCTTGCGATCGGCAAAGGCTTCATGCTCGGCCACCGAGCGATCCGGAAACAGGTACTGGCACATGTCGGCGTTGGCCCGGCCACTGGCGTGCAACTGGAACTCTTCATGGGTGAAGTCGCGGCCTTCCTCGCCCAGCAATTGCTGGACGGCGAGCAGGTGCAAGGCGTCGGTTTCGGTCAGAGTGCCATCGAGGTCGAACAGCAAGGCTTCAAGCATGAATCGTCCATTCCATCCCAGGGTTTGCCGCAGTGTAGCAGCCTCGTCCGGCATTCCTATGTCAACCGCGTGCTACTGGGCGGATGGGGCTTGGCAATTATTTAGTGCGATGTTATTTTGCCACCACCTAAAGAGCCGCTCTTTGATGGCTACTCCCTCAGTAAATACCCTCTGAACAACTGGCCAGTCTCTCGCAGGAAGCTCGAGCCTGTCATTCGCGGGAAAGTGTGATGTCGGATAGTGTCCATGCCGCTGCTCAGGCGTTCGTCTCGAGCGATCGGCTTACCTCGTTGCCTGATCGCCGGCAGTTCCTGACTGACCTGGGGCACCTGTTGCTCCAGCACCCGGATGAGTCGCGCTACCTGGTGCTGATCGATGCCATGGACACCGCCTGGGCCCACGACATGACCCTGGCCTTGGGCATGGTCCCGTTCGAGAACCTGCTGTGCTGCATTGCACGCCGTCTGGTGCGTCTGCGGGCAGGCCAGGGGAGGGTGTATCACATCGGCCGCAAGCGCTTTGCCTTCGTACTGAATGCGCAGCAAGGCGATGTCAGCGGCTACCTCGACATTCTGGTACACGCCCTGCGCTGCACCACCCAGATCGAAGGCATGCCGGTTCGTCCCAGCGTCCGCGCGGGTGTTGCGCCCTTCGTGATCAACTTCGAAGCGGTCCGCGATGCCCTGCGCAAGGCCATGTACGCCGCTGAACTGGCCCTGCTCGCAGGCCAGCCGTGGGCATGGTACGACCCGGTGCGGGACAACGCTTACCGCCGGTCTTTCAAGTTGGCTTCCGACGTTACCCAGGCCATGCGTGAGGGCCAGCTGCGCCTGGTGTTCCAGCCACGCTTCGCGCTGCGCGAGGGTGACCAGGTCAGCGCCGAAGCCTTGCTGCGCTGGGAGCACCCACGCCTGGGCCTGGTCTTGCCCGACGAATTCATTCCGGTGCTGGAAAGAAACGCGCTGATCCACAGCGTAACGCGCTGGGTGATCGACGCGGCATTGGCCAAGCTCGCCCAATGGCCGGCCACGCTTCTGACCCGGCTTTCGGTGAACCTCTCGGCGCTGGATTTCGACGGCCACGACATCCCTCAGGTCATCAGCAATGCCTGCCGTACCCATGGTATCGACCCAGAACGCCTGGAAGTGGAGATCACCGAAGGGGAGTGGTTGCGCTCCAATCCACAAGTGCTCAGCCAGCTGGCGGCCATTCGTGACCTGGGGGTGGATGTGGCGATCGATGATTTCGGCACCGGCTACAGCAATTTTTCCTACCTGCACGAGATCCCGGCCAACGTGGTGAAGCTGGACAAGTCGATGATCACTGGCCTGGAACACAGCCCGCGGCATCAGTTGATCGTCCAGGCGGTGCTGGAACTGGCCCGCAAACTGGGCTACCGAACGGTTGCCGAAGGCGTCGAAACCTTCAAGTGCATGCAGGTGATCCGCGCCTTGGGCTGCGATGAGGCCCAGGGCTTCTATTTCGCACGGCCCATGGTCGAACAGGAATTCCTGGGCTGGAGCGGCGCTTCGCGCTTTCCATTGCGCAAATTGCTGGTGCCCACGCCGGAGTGATCGGGACCGTTCGCCCCCCCGATGGCATGAAGTGAAAATAGACGCTTTACTGTTCATGCATACAGTAGTAAAAATGCACCCATGAACAGATCACTCCCACTCACCGAAGTTTTTTTCCCACGCTGCCTGACCCTGAGGGCAGGGCAGTGATGGGCGCCGTGGTCAGCCTGGAAGGGCTGATCGACCAACGTCGCGTCTGGCGCGGTCGCCAGGAGTCCAGCCCCAGCGGCGCGCAGCCGACCGGGCATGCCGCCCTCGACGCCGTGCTGCCCAGCGGGGGTTGGCCACCGGCAGCGCTCAGTGAAATCCTGCTGGCCGCCAACGGCTGTGGCGAATTGCAGTTGCTCTGGCCGACCTTGGCGCGTTTGAGCCAGGCCGGTGAACGAATCGTGTTGATAGCACCCCCGTTCATTCCCTACCCCCATGCCTGGATGGCGGCCGGTGTGCGCCTGCAACACCTGAGCGTGCTGCAAGCGCAAGGCCGGGATGCCTTGTGGGCTGCCGAGCAGTGTTTGCGTTCCGGCAGTTGCGCAGCCGTGCTCTGCTGGCCGCAGAACCCCGACGACAAGGCCTTGCGACGCCTGCAGGTAGCCGCCGAAACCGGCGAAACCCTGGCCTTCGCCTTGCGCGGGCAGCAGGCGGCGCACAACCCGTCGCCTGCTGCCCTGCGGCTGTCGCTGCAGGGGCCTGCCGGGCAAGTGCAGATTCTCAAATGTCGCGGCGGGATACCCCCTGCGATGCCCGTCACCTTCGTCAGTTACGCTTGAGATTGCCATGCTGTGGGCCTGCATTCTGCTGCCGCAACTGGCCCTCGATGCCGTGCTGCGCCAGCGCGACGATCCGCAGCAGCCGCTAGTCCTGGTCACCGGCCCGGTGCAGCGGCGAGTGCTGCAGGCGGTGAACCCGGCGGCGCGGGCCTTGGGTCTCAAACCGGGGCAGTCGCTCACCGCCGCCTACATGCTCAGCCGCGATTTTGCCACCGCGCCCTACGATCCGGCGCAGATCGAGCACTGGCAAGGCTTTCTGGCGGCGTGGGCCTATCGGTTCAGCTCCCAGGTCAGCGTGCACTATCCACGTGTGTTGCTACTGGAGGTGCAATCGACCATGGGCCTGTTCGGGCCATGGCCGCAATTCGAAGCGCGCTTGCGCGATGAACTGAACGCACTGGGTTTCCGCCATCGAATTACCTTGGCACCCAATCCGGCTGCGGCGCGGATGCTGGCCAATGCTTATGACGGTTTCGGCGTCGAAGACCCGGATGCCCTGGTCGATGCCCTTCAGCGCCTGCCGGTGGAACGGGTGGGGCTGGCTGCCGATGACGCCACGGCGCTCAAGCGCATGGGCATGCGTCACCTGGGTGAGGTCTTGTCCTTGCCCAGGGCACAACTGGCCAGGCGCTTCCCAGCCCAGGTGCTCAGCCATCTCGACACACTTCTGGGGCATCGCCCCCTGGCGCTGGAATTCTTCATTCCTGCGGACGTATTCGACCAACGCATCGAGCTCAATTTCGATGTGGAGTCGAACCAGGCCCTGCTGTTTCCCCTGCGACGCCTGATCAACGACCTGGCGGTGTACCTGGCGGGGCGGGACGTGGGGGTGCAGCGTTTTACCCTGCACCTCAAGCATGCTGACGGCGAAGACACGCGGGTCGAGGTGGGCCTGCTCGCGGCCGAGCGGGACGCGGCCCTGCTGTTCGAGCTGGCCCGCGGTCGCTTCGAGCATCTGCAGGTGCCACGGCCCGTGCAGGTCGTACGTTTGAGCGCGCTCGACCTGCCGCGCTTCGTGCCCGCCTGCAAGGAGTTGTTCGATCAGCGGCCGCAACAGACCCAGCCTTGGGAGCAGTTGCGCGAACGCTTGCGCGCACGCCTGGGCGACGATGCCCTGCAGGATCTGCGCGCCCATGCCGACCATCGCCCGGAGCGGGCCTGGCGCAACGACGGCCCGTGGATGCCGGCTACCCTGGATCTCGGCGCACAGCGACCGGGATGGTTGCTGGAGCAGGCCGAACCCTTGCCCGCCCATGGCTTGCGCGTGCTGGCCGGGCCTGAGCGCATCGAATCGGGCTGGTGGGACGGTGGCGATGTGCGCCGTGATTACTATCTGGTCGAAACCTCGACAGGCCGGCGCGGTTGGGCCTACCGCTCGGTGGGCGATGACACGGCGTTGCTGTTGCAAGGCTGGTTCGCATGAGCCAGGGCTATGCCGAGTTGCACTGCCTCTCCAACTTCAGCTTCCAGCGCGGCGCTTCCAGCGCCCAGGAGCTGTTCGCCAAGGCGGCGGCCTTGGGTTATGAAGCATTGGCGATCACCGACGAGTGCACCCTGGCCGGTATCGTGCGTGCCTGGCAAGCGGCCCAGGCTCACGGGATGACGCTGATCGTGGGCAGTGAGATGCGCATCGAAAACGGGCCCAAGCTGGTGTTGCTGGCGCAGGATCTGGGCGGTTATCAAGCCCTGTGTCGCTTGATTACCCTGGCCCGCCGACGTGCCGACAAAGGCCGGTATCGTCTGCTGCGCGAGGACCTCGACGAGATCGAACGCGAAGGACTGCTGGCGTTGTGGATAGCCGATGAGCCTCATGAACTGGCCCACGGTCATTGGCTCAAAGGACGTTTTGCCGGCCGCCTGTGGCTGGCCGTGCAATTGCACTGCGGCGCGGATGATCAGCGACGCCTGCGCGGCTTGCTCCATCTGGCAGCGACGCTGGGCCTGCCAGCGGTGGCCTGCGGCGACGTGCACATGCACGCCCGTGGGCGGCGCGCCTTGCAGGACACGATGACCGCGATCCGCCATCACGTACCCGTGGCCGAGGCCGGGCATGTGTTGTTCGCCAACGGCGAGCGGCATCTGCGCGGGTTGCCGCAACTGATCGACCTCTATCCGGCCGCGCTCCTCGAGGAAACCCTGCACATAGCCCGGCGCTGCCATTTCGACCTGGGCCAGCTGCGCTATCAGTATCCCCATGAGTTGGTGCCCCAGGGCCATGACGCAGGCTCCTGGCTGCGCCATCTGAGCGCCGAGGGTGCGCGCTGGCGTTGGCCATCGGGGGTGACCGCCGAGGTTCAGGCCTTGCTCGACAAGGAACTGCAACTGATCATCGAGCTGGGCTATGAAAGCTACTTTCTGACTGTCCATGACATCGTGCGGTTTGCTCGCGAGCAGCACATCCTTTGCCAAGGGCGCGGTTCGGCGGCCAACTCGGTGGTCTGTTTCGCCCTGGGCATCACCGAGCTGGACCCGCGCGACACGCACATGCTGTTCGAGCGCTTCATCTCCAAGGAACGCAACGAGCCGCCGGACATCGACGTCGATTTCGAGCACGAGCGGCGCGAGGAAGTCCTGCAGTACGTTTTTCGTCGCTACGGTCGCGACCGCGCCGCGCTGACCGCCGTCGCCAGCAGCTACCGGGGCCCCGGCGCGGTACGCGACGTTGCCCGGGCGCTGGGCCTGCCACCGGACCAGATCACCGCATTGGCCGATTGCTTCGGCCGCTGGAGCGACCACCTGCCCCCGGTCGAGCGATTGGTCGAGGCCGGATTCGACATCGAAAGCCCGGTGCTCAAGCGCGTCATGGCACTGACCGAGCAACTGATCGGTTTCCCTCGTCACCTGTCCCAGCATCCCGGCGGCTTCGTGATTTCCGAGCATCCTTTGCACACCCTGGTACCGGTCGAGAACGCCGCCATGGCGGAGCGTACGGTGATCCAGTGGGACAAGGATGACCTGGATGCCGTGGGCCTGTTGAAGGTCGACATTCTGGCGCTGGGCATGCTCAGCGCGATTCGTCGCTGTTTCGACCTGGTGCGCGGCTACCGGGGCCTTGATCTGACCCTTTCGACCTTGCCCAAGGAGTGCCCGCAGACCTACGCGATGATCAGCCGGGCCGACACCATCGGTGTCTTCCAGATCGAATCCCGAGCTCAGATGGCGATGCTTCCGCGCCTGCAACCTCGCACGTTCTACGATCTGGTCATCGAAGTGGCCATCGTCCGACCGGGCCCCATCGTTGGCGACATGGTTCACCCGTACCTGCGTCGGCGCAATGGTCAGGAGAAGGTCAGTTACCCCTCTGAAGCCCTCAAAAAGGTTTTCGAGCGGACATTGGGCGTGCCCCTGTTCCAGGAACAGGTGATGGAACTGGCCATCGTCGCCGCTGGCTACACCCCCGGCGAGGCCGACCAACTGCGGCGCTCCATGGCCGCCTGGAAGCGCCATGGCGGGTTGGAACCCCACCAGATCAGGCTCACCGAAGGCATGCTGAAAAACGGTTACACCCGCGAGTTCGCCGAACGCATCTTCGAGCAGATCAAGGGCTTTGGCAGCTACGGCTTTCCCGAATCCCATGCCGCCAGCTTCGCCCTGTTGACCTATGCCAGTTGCTGGCTCAAGTGCCATGAACCTGCGGCCTTTGCCTGCGCCTTGATCAACAGCTGGCCCATGGGCTTCTACAGTCCCGACCAGATCCTGCAGGATGCACGTCGCCATCATCTGCAGATCCTGGCCGTGGATGTCTGCCACAGCGACTGGGACTGCAGCCTCGAATCCCGCACCACCGGGCAACCCGCTGTGCGCCTGGGGTTGCGCATGGTCAAGGGGCTGCGCGAAGAGGCCGGGCGTGCGGTGCAGCAGGCTCGCCTGGCCGGGCCGTTTCTGGACGTGACCGATCTGGCCCGCCGCTGTGGGCTGGACAACCGCGCGCTGGAACAGCTGGCCG
The DNA here is from genome assembly GCF_029960215.1 of Pseudomonas sp. PS01301. NCBI lineage: Bacteria > Pseudomonadati > Pseudomonadota > Gammaproteobacteria > Pseudomonadales > Pseudomonadaceae > Pseudomonas > Pseudomonas sp. PS01301. Next base: position 47,017 of record NZ_JASCPM010000027.1, read on the forward strand.
ACGCCAACGCCTTGCTTGGCCTGGTGGGTCACCGCCACCAGGCGCGCTGGGACGTGGCCAGTGTCGAGCAGCAGTTGCCCCTGTTTGCCGATGTACCGACTGCTCGCGAGGCGAGCGTGGCCTTGCCGGTACCCAGTGTCGGCGAGGACCTGTATGCCGACTACGCCAGCCTCGGCACCACCCTGGGGCCTCACCCGCTGGCCATGCTCCGCGAGCGCCTGCAGGCGTTACGCTGCCGCAGCTCCCAGGATCTGCAGAGCCTGGCCCACGGTCGTCCGGTCACCGTGGCGGGGTTGGTCACGGGCCGCCAGCGACCGTCGACCGCCACCGGGGTGACCTTCGTCACCCTGGAAGACGAGTTCGGCATGATCAACGTGGTGGTCTGGCGTGACCTGGCCGAGCGTCAGCGGCGCGTGCTGGTGGGGTCGCAGATGATGCAGGTCAAGGGTCGCTTCGAGCACAAGGACGGCGTGCGCCATGTCATTGCCGGGCACATGGCCGATGTCAGCACCATGCTCCACGGGCTGGATATCCGCGGCCGAGATTTCCGCTAGCCAGGCTGCGCGGGGCAGGCAAATGCAGTATTGTTGTGTCCATTCGTAAAAGCCTGTGCTGTTCAGGCGATCGCCAAAGGGTAGAGGGTGTCATGGGTCACGAAAGCATCAACTGGGACAAACTGGGTTTCGACTACATCAAGACCGATCTGCGCTACCTGTCGCACTGGCGCGACGGTGAATGGGATCAGGGCAACCTGACCGAAGACAATGTGCTGCACATCAGCGAAGGCTCTACCGCACTTCACTATGGGCAGCAGTGCTTCGAGGGCCTCAAGGCCTACCGTTGCAAGGATGGTTCGATCAACCTGTTCCGCCCCGACCAGAACGCTCTGCGCATGCAGCGCAGCTGTGGTCGCCTGTTGATGCCGCAAGTCCCCACCGAGGTGTTCATCGAAGCCTGCCGCAAAGTGGTCGCGGCCAACGAGCGCTTCATTCCGCCCTATGGTTCCGGCGGCGCCCTGTACCTGCGTCCTTTCGTGATCGGCGTGGGTGACAACATCGGCGTGCGCACCGCACCCGAGTTCATCTTCTCGATCTTCTGCATTCCGGTCGGCCCTTACTTCAAGGGCGGCATGAAACCGCACGATTTCGTCATCTCCGGCTACGATCGCGCTGCGCCCAACGGCACCGGTGCCGCCAAGGTCGGTGGCAACTACGCTGCCAGCCTGATGCCAGGCTCCAACGCCAAGAAGGCCAACTTCGCCGACTGCATCTACCTGGATCCACAGACCCACACCAAGATCGAGGAGGTGGGCTCGGCCAACTTCTTCGCGATTACCCAGAACGACGAGTTCGTGACCCCGAAATCGCCGTCGGTATTGCCCGGCATCACCCGTCTGTCGCTGATCGAACTGGCGCAATCGCGCCTGGGTCTGAAAGTCATCGAAGGTGACGTTCTGATCGATCAGCTCGACCAGTTCAAGGAAGCCGGTGCTTGCGGCACCGCGGCGGTGATCACCCCGATCGGGGGTATCGAATACAAGGACAAGCTGCACGTGTTCTACAGCCAGGAAGAAGTGGGGCCGTTCACCCAGCGCCTGTACAAGGAATTGACCGGTATTCAGGCCGGCGACGTGGAAGCACCCGAGGGTTGGATCGTCAAGGTCTGATGCTTCAGGGCAGGCCGGCAGCTGGCGCTCGGCTTGCCCTGTATCCCGCCGCCGCTCGCTCGAGCGGCAACCGCCTCTTTTTCCAGCCGCATCGCTACGGTCGAAATCCGGCTAGCTCACCCCAACAGGCGTGTCTGAAAGAAAACGCGATCGTACGATGTACGCGCTTTTTCCATGGCCTGTACTTCGCGTCGCTTGTCCGCGCGTATCAGTCCGACAAAGACGATAGCCGCAAGAACGGACAGTGCGCACCAGCCCAGCAGAAAGGTAATCATGGGTCTCTCCTGTTGATCGCCCGCGCAGGGAGAATCCCCTGCCAATGCTGTATCGGCCTGATGGCACAATGCTTTATACCGAATGTCGGATCAGGTCAGCGGGCGCCTTCAGGGAAATCCGCGACGGATGCAACGATAACCTTCCGTCGTACTCTCAATGTAGGACACTTTTCGAGGGCAAGTAACGATGACGACGCCGGACAAGGACTACATCCAATGGCTGGTCGACCAGTCCATGCTGCACACGGCCAAACAGCGCGCCAAGCTGTACGCCGGACAGGCACGGCTGTGGCAGCGACCCTACGCCCAGGCCAGACCTCGGGACGCCTCCGCCATTGCTTCGGTGTGGTTCACTGCCTACCCAGCTTCCATCGTCACCCGCGAAGAGGGCTCGGTGTTGCAGGCCCTGGGTGACGAAACCTTGTGGCATGCGCTGTCCGAGATTGGCATTCGGGGCATTCACAACGGCCCGTTGAAGCTCTCCGGTGGCCTGCGCGGACGTGAACGCACGCCCAGCGTGGACGGCAACTTCGACCGCATGAGCTTCGACATCGACCCTGAACTGGGCACCGAAGCCGACATGATCCAGCTCAGCCGCATGGCCGCCGCGCACAACGCCGTGGTCATCGACGATGCGATCCCCTCGCACACCGGTAAAGGCGCGGATTTCCGTCTGGCCGAAATGGCCCATGCGGACTATCCAGGCCTCTACCACATGGTCGAGATCAAGGAGGAGGACTGGGGCCTGTTGCCTGAAGTGCCGGCCGGTCGCGATGCGGTCAACCTGACCCCGGAAGTCTGCGACATCCTCAAGGACAAGCACTACATCGTTGGCCAGTTGCAGCGGGTGATCTTCTTCGAGCCGGGCGTCAAGGAAACCGACTGGAGCGCCACCCCGGTGGTGGTCGGCGTGGACGGCAAGCCGCGGCGTTGGGTGTACCTGCACTACTTCAAGGAAGGTCAGCCTTCACTCAACTGGCTGGACCCGACCTTCGCCGCGCAGCAGATGATCATTGGCGATGCCCTGCATTCCATCGACGTGATGGGCGCGCGCATCCTGCGCCTGGACGCCAACGGTTTCCTGGGAGTCGAGCGGCGTGCCGAAGGCCCGGCCTGGTCCGAAAGCCATCCGCTGTCGGTCAACGGCAACCAATTGCTCGGCGGTGCCATTCGCAAGGCCGGCGGTTTCAGCTTCCAGGAGCTGAACCTGACCATCGACGATATCGCCTCCATGTCCCACGGCGGCGCGGACCTGTCCTACGACTTCATCACTCGTCCGGCCTATCAACATGCGCTGCTGCTGGGCAACACCGAGTTCCTGCGGCTGATGCTGCGGCAAGTGCATGCTTTCGGCATCGACCCGGCTTCGCTGATTCACGCCTTGCAGAATCACGACGAGTTGACCCTGGAGCTGGTGCACTTCTGGACCCTGCACGCTCACGATACCTACCTGTACCAAGGCCAGACCTTCCCCGGCAACATTCTGCGCGAGCACATTCGCGAAGAGATGTACGAGCGCCTGGCCGGTGAGCACGCGCCCTACAACCTGAAGTTCGTGACCAACGGGGTTTCCTGCACCACCGCCAGCATCATCACGGCGGCGCTGGGCATTCGTGATCTGGAAGCGATCACCGAGCAGGACATCAAGCAGATCCAGCACATTCACTTGCTGCTGGTGATGTACAACGCCATGCAGCCTGGCGTGTTCGCGCTGTCGGGCTGGGACCTGGTCGGCGCACTGACTCTGCCGGCCGAAGAAGTGGCGCATCTGATGGAAGACGGTGACACGCGCTGGATCCACCGTGGCGCATACGACCTGGTGGGCCTTGATCCAACCGCAGAGTTCTCCGCCGGGAACATGCCGCGTCCCAAGACCCTGTACGGCAACCTGGTCGATCAACTGCAGCGTCCAGACAGCTTCGCTTCGCAGCTGAAGAAGATTCTGGCGGTGCGGCGTGCCTACGACATTGCGGCCAGCAAGCAGATTCTGATCCCGGACGTGCAGCATCCCGGGCTGTTGCTGATGGTCCATGAACTGCCAGCGGGCAAAGGCACGCAGATCACTGCGCTGAACTTCAGCAATGAGCCGATCGTGGAGACCCTGCATCTGCCAGGCATCGCGGCAGGTCCGGTGGTGGACATCATCAACGAGCGGGTCGAGGGCGATCTGACCGAAGACGGTGAATTCACCATCACTCTGGACCCGTATGAGGGCCTGGCCCTGCGTGTGGTGAGTGCTTCGCCGATCTGATCGGTTGCTGGCGCCGATGCGGACCTCGCATCGGCGCCTGGAAAGCAAAACCCGGAAAGCACTGAGGGGAGCCTAGGCTCCCCTCAAGGTTTTTCTGCATGCTCTGTTTTTATTATTGAGGGGCGACCTGTTGTTGTAGTTGTCGGTCGTGACCCGTACCGCGTGTTGTGCGATCCCCATGCGGGATCAAGAGCAAACGTATTTTTTTGAGCGCTGATCTGCTTTCATCATCGATCCAACCAGTGGGTAGCTACTGAACGTAGTTTTATTGTTCTCTACCTGGCTGCGGGGCAAGCCCCTGAAAAGCCCATCTTCTCCAAAAAAATCTGTTAGCTACGTCTCTGTCGCGTTTGTTCTTGTTATGTCAGAGTCGTTTCGTCTTGTTGTTATTGGTTTGTCGCGTTGTTGTTATTGTTGTACGTAAGCTATAGCAGGGTGCGTGCCAACTTTTGCAACCTCTTTATAATCAATGGCTTAGGGTTTCTGCGCAAACGTAGTGCGACAGAGTGACGCAGATTTGTTCCCATGTTACCCGCTTCGCGTTCCCCATCGGCAGGACCGGTAACACTTTGTGTCCGGGTGCCGCACAGGTGACACCCCGACGGCTATGGGTTGATCCACACTTCCACCCGACGATTCTTGATTCGCCCCTCATCGACCTCATTGGTCGCCACCGGCAGTTGCGCACCAAGGCCCTGGATGTCGCGCAGCACCACGCCGGCCTTGACCAGCTCCCGGCGCACGGCCATGGCTCTGAGCCGAGACAGCAACACGGCGCGGGCGGGATCGTCCTTCGCATCGCCAAAACCCACCAGCGTGGTTTTTTTCTGCAGCAAACCATGACGGCCAAGGTAGTCCTGCACCCGAACCACATCGGCCAACGCCTTGTTATCCAGCGTGGCGCTGCCCTCGGCGAAGCGAAAGCTGACCGACAGGCGCAGGCCGTCACGGGCCAGTTGCCGGTAGAGCAGGGGCATGTCGGGCGAAGTCGGGACGCTCATGGCCTTTACCGTTTGCGCCACGAAGCCCTGGCTGGCGACGATGCCCTGGCCCACTTCGCTCTGGGCGAAGGCGATCAGCGCGTCGGCCCAGGGCGAAGGGCGTGTAGGCGCGCTGTACAGGTAGAGCCGTCGGCTCAGCGGATAGTCCTGGGTTGCGATCAAGCTGACCGTAGGCGCCATGGGCTGGCTGGCACCATCGACGATCGCCAGGGCTCGGGCCTTGCGCACCGAGGCCAGGCCGATGAAACCGATGGCTTGGCGATCGGCACTGACCCTATCCGACAATTGCTCGCTGGATTCCAGCCTCAGCGCGTGGCTGCTCAGTCGGCTGCCATAAGGGCTCAACACCTGGTCGCGGAAAGTCTCCCACGTACCCGAGCGATCGTCCCGGGCCAGTACATGGATCGGTCCACGGCCACCGAGCACGCGCCAGTCGTCGATCTCGCCACTGAACACCTGGGCAAGCTGCTGCGTTGTCAGTTGTCGAAGGGGGTTGTCCGGATGAACGATGACCGCCACGCCATCGATGGCGATCACGTGTTCGGCGGCGAAACTGGTCAGGTCACCCAGAGGCGCCAGTCTGGCACGCTCCAGGTCACTGATCGGTCTGGATGAAGCGGCCAGGTCTGCCTGGCCGCTCAGCAGGCCGTCGAAGCCGGTGCTGGAACCGTGGGCGGCGATGGCAAAGCGCAGCGGTGAACCGTTCGGCTCGTGCGCGGTGATGAGTTGCTCGCCTGGAGCCGGGGTGAACGTCTGGATATCCTGCAGGCCGCGGGCTTCGAGCAGGCCGCGCACCAGGGCTGGGAGCAGCGCCGCACCGAGGGTATTGGAGCCCTGGATGCGCAATGTGTCCGGGCCGGCGAGGGCGCCGCTGCACAGGCTCAGGATGCACAGCATGAAAAACAGACGGTGCATGGCGAATTACCGGGTCGGGAAGCCTCGCAGATTAAGTCAGTCATGTTGCAGAGCGATGACGGCAGTTATTGCTGCGCTCGTCGTTCGCGGCCGATGACCGCTCCTACAGAAGCATCTGACTCACACCTTGCGCTTGACCGAAATCGACGATGCCGCGCTGATCACCAGATCGGCATAGCGCTTGGTATCGCGCTCCGGGACCCAGCGCGAGCGAGAGACCGCCAGGTTCACAGCGCCGATACCGCGGCCGTTGCCATCGACGATGGCCGCCGCGGTGGAAACATCGCCGTAGAAGAACTGGTCTTCGGTGTGCGCATAGCGACGCTGGCGGATCTGCTCGATGCTGGCCCAGATCTGCCCGCGATCGGTGATGGTGGCCGGCGTGTGCTGGACGAACTGGCTGCGGTCGAAGATGTCGTTCACTTCATCGTCACTGTAGGTCGCCAGCAACGCCTGACCGGGCGCCGTGCACCAGGCCGGCAGACGAGTGCCGATGATGACGCTGGCGTTGAACACATGCCGGCTGACGATGCGTTGCACGTAGACGATGTCGGTGCCGTCGAGCACCGTCAGGTTGGTCGCCTCTTCAGTGTCCGCGCTCAACTGTTGCAGATAGGGTGCGGCGCGGGTCACCAGTTCGCTGGACGTCAGGTAGTGATAGGTGAAGTCCAGCAGCCGCGGCGACAGCTCGTACTTCTTGCTGCTGTCCTTGTTCAGATAGCCCAGGGTCGCCAGGGTGTGGGTGAAGCGCTGGGCAGCGCTGAGGTCCATGCCGGTCAGTGCGGCGATGTCTGACAGCGACAACTGGCGCTGGCTGCCGTCGAAGGCCATGAGCACTTTCATGGCCTTGTCGACGGACTGCACGTAGAGCGAGGAGGCCGTGGGATCGGCAGGTGGGGTCTTCGGGGTACGGGCCATGAACGCAACACAGTGGTGAAAAAAACCGATTATCCGGCAGATGCCTGGCACTTTCTATCGCTATTCACTAGAACGTTACTGCGCAGTTCGGGCCTGGTCCTGCATTCAACTGCGGCTGTCCCAGGCCAGGCTGGCGTCCTTGGGCAGCAGGTGTTTCTTGATGCGTTCGCTGGGGGTCAACTCGAACCCCTCCACTTGCTGGTAGTAGCGTGGCAATTGATAGGAGGCGCACCGGCGAGCGGCCCATTCGAGCATGGCTGGCCAGTCCGGGGGGGTATCGGTCTGCAGTTGCACGTACAGCAGGATTTCCTGCTCGCCGACCGTCGACTCGACCCCGATCGCGGCGCAGGCCTGCACCGCTGGATGCCCACTGAACACCCGCTCCACCTCCCAGGCGGACACGTTCTCGCCCCGCACGCGCATGCTGTCGGTGCGACGGCCGACGAAGAACAGGTCGCCCTCGGCATCCATGCGAGCCATGTCTCCGGTGAACAGGCGGCCGTCGCGCAAGGCGCTGGCCGTCGCTTCCGGGTTGTCGAGGTAGCCGGGCAGAAAGACGCCGTCGACCTCGCTGGCAAGTACGATTTCCCCCAATTGCCCGACTTCGACGGGCTTGCCGTAGGGGTCCAGCAGTTCCAGGCTCAGCCATGGCAAGGCGCGGCCGATCGAGCCGGGCTTGCCGGTGCGGTTCAAGGTGGCGAAGCTGGAACATTCGGTCATGCCATAGCATTCGCGCAGCGGGCAGCCGAAACGCTGCTCGATCGCCGCCCAGTTGGCCAGGCTGACACCTGCGCCCCACAAGGTGCGTAGAGCATGGTGGGCAGGCCACTGCTCTTCGGGCTGCTGCATGAGGATATCGATGATCCCGCCCAGATAATGCAATTGCGTGGCCTGCACTTGCACGCACTGCGCCCAGAACTTGCTCGCGGAAAACCGCTGCACCACGTTCAGGCTGACCTCGGCCAGAAAGGGCATCAGCAGCATCTGCGCACCGCCGATGTGGCACAGCGGTTCCCACAACAGCAGACGATCGCCGGCCTTGACGTCGGCGACCTGCAATACCGCCTCACTGGCAATGCGCAACATGCGGTGAGTGAACACCACGCCCTTGGGCGCCCCGGTGGTGCCAGAGGTGTAGATCACACAGAGCGTGGCATCGGTCGCACTGTCTTCCAGGCGCAGGGTCGCGGCCGGGCAGGCCAGCGCCTGTTCGTGCAGCGTGTTGATGTCGACACAGTCAAGGTGGCCTGCGGCACTGCTCGCCAGGCGCTCGGCGAACTCGGCGTCGCCCACCACGAGGTCCGGGCGGGCATGTTCGAACGGGTAGTCCAGGCCCGGCCCGCGCAGCTTGGTGTTGATGGGAATCCACACCAGGCCGCTGAGGATCAGTGCATAGATCAATACGATCTGGTCGTCGCTGTTGCCCAGCATGACCGCGACCCGGTGTCCGGCCCGCAGGCCACGTTCGGCCAGTACCTGTTGCAGCGCGGCGACCCGCTGGCGCAATTCCCGTGTAGTCAGGGAACGACCTTCGAACGTGACGCGTACAGCGTCGTCATCGATCACCAGGCCAGTATGGATAAGCGGTGCGGTGGTCAGTTGATCCTGACTGATGCGATGCGGGAAGAATCGAGTGTATGGATGCATCGTTCAGAGCCCTTGACGTTTGGAGTTGGAGCGCCGCGAGACCCACTGGGCGATCACGGCAAACAGCACGATGAACACCAGCAAGGTGGTGGAAACCGCAGCCAGGGTCGGCGTCAGCGCCAGTTGGATGCTGTCCCACATCTGCTTGGGCAAGGTGGTATTGATGCCGCCACTGACGAAGATGGCGATGGTCAGGTCGTCGAACGAAGTGATGAAGGCCAGCAGGAAGGCCGAGACCAGGCTCGCCGACATCAGCGGCAGGGTCACCGTGCGCAGGCGAGTGAATGCGCCGGCACCGAGGATCCGCGCAGCATCGTCCAGACGCCAGTCGTATTGCTTGAAGGCCGCGGACAGGGTCACCACCACATAGGGCAGGGCCAGCACGGTATGGCCCAGTACCAGGCCGATGTCCTTGCCCGCCAGTCCCAGTCGGGAAAACAGGTAGAGCAGGCCGAGGGCGATGACGATGCGCGGCACGATAAGTGGTGCGATGAACAGGGCGAACAGGCCCTTGCGCCAACCTGCGCTGACCCGTGTCAGTGCCAGGGTCGCGCCAAAGCCCAGCACCAGGGCCAACAAGGCCGTGGCCACACCGACGCACAGCGAACGCAACAGCGCCGCCTGCCATACCGCGGACGTGAAGAATTCTTCGAACCACTTCAGGCTGAACAGCTTGGGTGGAAAGGCAATGAACGGGCTGCTGGTGAAGGCCAGCGGGACGACCACCAGCACTGGCAGGATCAACAGCATGACCAACAACACGCTGTAGCCCGTGAGCAGCACACCGTCGCCACTGCGCCGGGGAGCGTTGCCCTTGCCCGAAAACAGATGCCCGAGCCAGATCAGCATCTGCAGGCCGCGTCCGGACTGGCGCTCCTTGGGCGCCTCGCCGCCCAGCGACGACAGCCCGGCGATGCGATCGTAGATCACGAACACCACCAGCGAGCAGGCCAGCAGCACCACCGAGAGGGCGCCGGCAAAGTTCATGTCGAACAGGTCGAGCACCGAGGAAATCACCAGTTGCGCCACCATCATTTCCCGTGGCGAACCCAGCAGCGCAGGCACGATGAAGAAGCCCAGGCTGGTGATGAACACCAACAGCCCGGCGGCGGCAATGCCCGGCGCCGACAGCGGCAGGAAAATACTGAAGAAACTCATCGACCCGCTGGCGCCCAAGGTTTGCGCGGCGGGTGCGAGGCGTTGATCGATGCTGCGCATGATCGGCAGCAGGGTGATCACGGCCAGCGGCAGCATCGAATGCACCATGCCGATCAGCACCCCGGAAAGTGCCGGGACCAATCCGGATGGATTGTCCAGCACATCGGCGGCCAGAGTGGTCAGCAGTCCTTTGCGCGACAGCAGCAGCATCCATGCGTAGGTCTTGACCAGGTAGCTGGTCCAGAACGGCAGCATGATCCACAGCAACCAGCGCTCGCGGCCCATGGGCGAGAGGCGGGTCAGCAGGTACGCCACCGGGTAGGCCAGCAGTACCGACAACAATGCCGTCAGCGCCGAGATCCAGAAGGTGATACCTAAAACGCGTGCATACACTGGGGTCGATGCGATTCGTTCGAAGTTGCCCAGGCTCAGCTCGCCGCTGGCGTTCTGAAAACTGCCCATGAGCATTTCCGCAACCGGCAACAGAAAGAACAGCGCCAGGAACAGCAGGGCGGGGATGGCCGGAATCAGGCCCTTGCGCCAGCTCATGACACGGCCTGCGCAGGCAGCAGGGTAGCCCGGGTCGGGTCCCAGGCGATGCCCACCGGGTCGCCGATGCGGGGGCTGAGGTCGCGCGAACAGCGCACGCTGAAGCGGTTGCCCGAGGGCAGTCGGACCAAGGCGCGGGTGTCACTGCCCAGGAACACGCATTCATCCACGGTGCCTTGCAGCAGGCCTGCGGCGGGGTCGGTGAGGCGCGCGGCTTCGGGCCGGATCAGCAGAAACGCTTCGGTCCCTGCGCTGGGCGCCAGGTGCCCGGCGCATCCGGTCAGGTCCAGCCGTTGACCTTCGACCTGCAGGTGGCCAGCACCGTCGCGCTGGCCCTGCAACAGGTTGGAATGGCCGATGAATTCGGCTGCAAAGCGTGTGGCCGGGCGATCGTACAGTTCTTCTGGCGTCGCCAGCTGCTCGATCCGCGCCCGGTTCATCAGGCAGATGCGGTCCGACAGGGTCAGCGCCTCTTCCTGATCGTGGGTGACATAGATGAACGTGGCTCCCAGCTCCTTGTGCATGCGGCGGATTTCCAGTTGCATGTGCTCACGCAGGTTCTTGTCCAGCGCGCCCAGTGGTTCATCGAGCAGGATGATCGAGGGTCGATAGGCGAAGCAGCGCGCCAGGGCAATGCGCTGCTGCTGGCCACCGGACAATTCGTTCGGGTAGCGATGGGCGAAGTCCTCCATGCGCACCATGGCCAGGGCATCGTCGACTGCCTGGCTGACCTCGGCCTTGGGGTACTTGCGCATGCGCAAGCCGTAGGCCACGTTGTCGCGCACGCTCATGTGCGGAAACAGCGCGTAGCTCTGGAACACCAGGCCGATGCCGCGTTTGCCGGGTGCGATGTGGGTCGCCTCCTGGCCGTCGATCAGCAACTGCCCGCTGTCGGGCGGGACCAACCCGGAAATCATCTGCAGCAGGGTGGTCTTGCCCGAGCCCGAAGGCCCGAGCAGGGTCAGGAATTCGCCTTCACGCACCTGAATATCGGTAGGTTGCAGGGCGACGAACTGACCATAGGTCTTGCCCAGGCCACGGGTTTCAAGTTTCACGCTCATGCATCGACTCCCTTACGACAAGATCCAGGCGTTGAACCGCTCGGTCACGGCGGTGCGGTGCTCGGCCCACCAGGCCGGGCTGGGCAGGCGCATGTGTTCCAGGTTCTGCGGCGCAGTGGGCAACAACGCTGCGCGCTCGGGGGCGATGAACTCGAACGACTTGCGGTTGGTGGGGCCGTAGGCCAGCGTGTCGGTGAAATCGGACTGGCGCTTGGCATCGGCGCAGAAGCGCACGAACTGCTTGGCCATGTCGGCGTGTGGCGTGCCCTTGGGAATCGCCCAGCCTTCGATGGAATACAGCCCTTGGTTCCAGACGATCTGCACCGGAGCGCCATTGTCGATGGCCGCCTGGGCGCGGCCGTTCCAGGCCGAGATCATGTCGACTTCGCCGCTCTGGATGGCCTGCATCGCCTGCGCACCGGAGGTCCACCACAGGTCGATGTGCGGTTTGATCTTGTCCAGGCTCTTGAAGGCGCGGTCGACGTCCATCGGGTACAGCTCGTCGAGGCCTACGCCGTCGGCCAGCAGTGCCTGTTCCAACGTGTCCAGGGGGCTGCGGCGCAGGCAGCGACGGCCGGGAAACTGCTCGACGTTCCAGAAGTCCGCCCAGCTCTGCGGGCCCTTGCCATCCTTGAAGGTGTCCGTGCGGTAGGCCAGCACGGTGGAGTACACATCGACGCCCAGGAAGTTGGGGGTGATCGCTTCGGGCAACAGGTCGGGGTATTCGCTGGCCGACAGACCGATGGGTTCGAGAAAGCCCTGGGCTTCGAGGTAGGGGATGTCGGCGGAGATGGTCAGGGTGGTGACATCCCAGACGTAATTGCGGGTTTTCACCATGGCCGAAAACTGCGCCACGGGTTGTGATTCGCGGGCCACGCTGATGACTTTGATGCCGGTGGCTTTTTCGAAAGGGTCGTAGAAGGCCTTGCGGTAGGCCTCGGTGTAGGGGCCACCGGGATCGGAAACGATGATCTGCCTGTCGGCGGCGCGGACTACGCTGGGCAGACCGCAGACCAGAGCGACGGTGGCACCGGCCTTGAGCAACTGACGGCGTCCGGGGTTGGAAGGTGTGTGCATGACAGTCTCCTACAAAAAACGAATGGATCGTTGGGTAGTCAGGACGTCGGCAGTCAAGGTGTTGCAAAAAGCCGGGGTAGGTACATGGCCGCCGCCGTGCGTAGTGCGATCTGTGGGAGAGGACCCTGTGGGAGCGGGTCTCTGCCCGCGAACGGGACTCCACGGTGTATCAGTGCCTCGGCATCGCTGCCTTCGCGGGCAGAGCCCGCTCCCACAGTGTGGGGGCGAACCCTGTGGGAGCGGGTCTCTGCCCGCGAACGGGCTTCCACGGTGTATCAGTGCCTCCGCATCGCCGCCTTCGCGGGCAGAGCCCGCTCCCACAATTGGCGCGCTCCCACTGTTAATCTGCTTTCAGAAGGTAGGCCAGGTTTTACTTGGCCCGCGCCTTGAAGAAGGCTTCCATCATGCGTGCCGGCTCGCCGGAGTCGTACGCTTCCTTTTGCAGACGTCGGCCGGCTTCGATGCAGTCCTTGAAGCCCGGCTCACTCATTTCGCGGAATCGCTGCTTGTCCAGGCGCATGGCGATCGGTGGCTTGGCGGCCAGTTCTTCGGCGATTTCAAGTGCCTTGCTCATCACCTGATCGGCCGGCACCAAATGGTGAATCAAGCCGATCTGCTTGCATTCATCGGCATTCATCAAGCGGCCGGTCAGTGTCAGCTCGATGGTGCGCGACATGCCCAGCATGCTGTTCATGATCCAGGGACCTGTGGTGCTGGGAATGCCCGAGTTGATCTCTGGCTGGCCCATGCGCACGCCGGGGTGGCCGATGCGGATGTCGCCCAGCAGCGCGACCTGGAACGCTGAACCTGCGGCCGTGCCGTTGAGCGCGATGATCAGGGGCTTGGAGAGGCCGCGCAACGTGGCGTAGTAGCGCTCCCATTCACCCACCCATTCCACGGCGCGATCGCCGTCGAAATTATGGGCTTCGGAAAGGTCCTGACCTGCGGAAAATGCCCGGTCGCCAGCGCCGGTCATGATCACGGCCTGGATGGCGGGGTCGGTGTTGTAGTCATTCAGGGCTTCGATGATTTCGTTACGCATCGGCGTGGTCCAGGCATTGAGCACCGCCGGACGATTGAGGGTGATGACAGCGACGGGGCCTTTGATTTCTAGCACAATGTCTGACATGTTTATCTCAATGCGATAGTTGATGTGGAATAACGATAGAATTATCCCGCTGGATGCGCAACAGGTTTGTGTGGATTATTGGCAAAGCGCGCACGACAGAAGAGGCCACCGCACTCAGATCGACGCGCACACGGTGGCAGCGGTCAGTGGCCGAGAAGAGGACGGTGCGGTGTGTCAGGTGTTATACGGTGAGATTTTCACGGCCGATGACCGCTCCCACGCAGGGATGTGGGAGCGGATCATGGAGAGGGAGGGATCAGGTCACAACGCGGTAGCAGGGCACATAGGCTGCGCCACCCGGTAGTTTCATGCGATGCTGCTCGACGAACGCCTGCAGCAACTTGTCCAGCGGCTCCATCACTGCGGCATCACCACGGATCTGGTACGGCCCGTGTTCTTCGATCAGGCGAATGCCCTTGTCCTTGACGTTACCCGCCACGATGCCGGAAAACGCCCGGCGCAGGTTGGCCGCCAGCTGATGCGGGGGCAGGGCGCGGCGCAGTTCCAGGTTGGCCATGTTGGCGTGGGTCGGGTCGAAGGGACGCTGGAAACTTTCCTCTATCTTCAGCAGCCAGTTGAAGTGGAACGCGTCGTTACGCTCGCGGCGGAACGATTTGACCTTCTTCAACGACTCGGTCATCTCCCGTGCCACGTCGGCCGGGTTGTCGATGATGATCTGGTAGTGCTCCCGCGCCGCCTCGCCCAACGTCGCCACGACGAAATGATCCAGTTGCTGCAGATACGCCTCGGCGCTCTTGGGACCGGTCAGGATTACCGGGAACGGCAGCCCCTGATTGTCCGGGTGCATCAGAATGCCCAGCAGGTACAGGAATTCCTCGGCCGTGCCCGCGCCGCCGGGGAAGATGATGATCCCGTGACCGACGCGCACGAACGCTTCCAGACGCTTCTCGATATCGGGAAGAATGACCAGCTCGTTGACGATCGGATTCGGTGCTTCCGCCGCGATGATCCCCGGCTCGGTCAGACCCAGGTAGCGTCCGCCGCTCATGCGCTGCTTGGCATGGGCGATGGTCGCGCCCTTCATCGGGCCTTTCATCACGCCAGGGCCGCAGCCGGTGCAGATGTCCAATTTGCGCAGGCCCAGTTCGTGGCCGACTTTCTTGGTGTACTTGTATTCGTCCGAATTGATCGAGTGGCCACCCCAGCACACCACCATCTTGGGCTCGAGGCCGGCACGCAGGGTGCGGGCGTTGCGCAATAGATGAAAGACGTAGTCGGTGATGCCCTGGGAGTCGCTCAGGTCGATGCGCTGGCTGTGCAGCTCGCTTTCGGTGTAGACGATGTCGCGCAATGCGCTGAACAGCATTTCGCGAGTGCTGGCGATCATTTCACCGTCGACGAAGGCGTCGGCCGGAGCGTTCAACAATTCCAGGCGAACACCGCGGTCCTGCTGGTGGATGCGCACCTCGAAATCCTGATAGGCATCGAGGATGGTCTTGGCGTTGTCGACATGGGCGCCGGTGTTGAGGATGGCCAGGGCACACTGGCGAAAGAGGGTGTAGGTGCTGCCCGAACCGGCGGCGCTGAGTTGCTGGACTTCACGCTGGGAGAGGGTTTCAAGGCTGCCCTTGGGGCTCACCGAGGCATTGATCACATTTCTTGGGGCCATTCTATATTCCCTTAACGCACTGTAGCGCGGCCACACGGGCCGCCCCATCTGGATAATGAGCGACTTCACCGGCCCCAGGCTGTCTGTCTTTCAAGCCTGGGCGCCGGGTCTGCTTGTCCTGTTGATGAAAAACCGTTTCCTCCTGGGCATGGGGCTGATCGACACTGGTCTCATCTTACTCCGCGCCGCTGCGCGTCGGTCAACGTCCGTCGCCAGAAAAACTCCAATGCAGTGAATCGCTTGGCAGCGCACCGCGTTACCTGTGACACTTACGGGGACCGAGTCGTGAACCTTACCCCCACACGCCCGGTCGATAGCTGCGGCCCACCCTTTTACAGAGGCCGCTTTCGGGTCAATGCTGTGGATACCTGCCAGCGATTGTCTTGGCCCGTCTACTTCCTGGAGAACACCCCGTGATATTGATCAGACCCTCGGCCACGCTCAAAGCATGGGGCGCCCACGGCTTCACCGCCACCGGCGTGGTGCTGGCCTTTCTTGCCACACTGGCGCTTTTCGATGGCCAGCCGAAGATCTGCCTGCTGTGGCTGGGCCTGGCGCTGGTGGTCGACGGCGTCGACGGCTCGCTGGCGCGCAAGCTCAACACCCAGTCGGTACTGCCACACTTCGACGGCTCCACGCTGGATCTGGTGATCGACTACCTGACCTACGTGTTCATTCCGGCACTGTTCATCTACCGCTACATCCCCTTGCCCGAATTCACCATGCTGATCACTGTCAGCATCATCCTGGTGTCGTCGCTGTTCTGCTTCTGCAACGTCAACATGAAGAGCAAGGACAACTACTTCGTTGGATTCCCGGCGGCGTGGAACGTGGTCGCGCTGTGCATGTACATCATTTCGCCGTCGCCGTGGGTGGCGCTGCTCAGCGTGATCGGTCTGGCCCTGCTGACCGTCACCAAGATGAAGTTCCTGCACCCGTTTCGGGTCCGTCGCTTCATGGCGATCAACATCGCCGTGACCTCGATCTGGCTGCTGTGCACCTTCGTGCTGATTCTCAATCATCCGGCCAGCAACCCGGTGGCGATGGGGCTGTGGAGCCTGATGTCGGCCTACTTCCTGGGCATCTGCGTCTGGCGCACAGTGGTCGAATGGCTCGGCCGCCTGCGCGCCTGATGCCTGGATTCAAACGCCGGGCAGGTTGAGCATCTCGATCCACAGGGCGCCTTTGCCTGAAGGCGCCTCCCCGGTACGAGTCAGCGCGCCTTGCGCACCCACTGCGTAACTTCCCACCTTGTCGGCTTTCTCGCCGGTCACCAGCAACCAACGTCCACTGGGTGAGAAGGCGATGTTGCGCGGTTGTTTTTCCTGCAACGGATAATTGCCCTGGAAGCTCAAAGTACCGCTGTTCGGATCGGACTTGAATGCCGAGACGGAGCTGGTGGTGCGCTCGGTGATGTAGATCAACTGACCATCCGGCGATACGCGAATGTCCGCCGCCCAGATCCGCGGGGTAGGGTCGTCCTTGAGGTCGTTGTTGGCCGCGTTGCGGATTTCGCCCTGTACCAGATTCAGAGATTTGGGCACGCCTTCGGCATGGGCCACTTTGGTCAGAGCGCCTGTCTGCGAGTCAATGGAAAAACTGTCGACCGTACCGCTCAGCTCACCCACTACGTAGAGAAACTTGCCTCCTGGCGCGAATGCGATGTGCCGCGGGCCGCTACCTGCTGTCACCGACGCATGGGCAGGGCCGATGGGCTCCAGTGCGCCGCTCTTCTGGTCGAAGGAGAACTGCATCACCTTCTCATCCCCAAGCGAGGTGGCGTAGACGAAATGGTTGCTGGGGTCGCTGCGCACCGAGTGGGCATAAGGGCCGGTAGGGTAGACCTTGCTCTCCTTGGCCGGGCGATGCTCCGCATCGATGGCTTGTACGGTAAGCACGTTGCCCCCGTAGGAGGCGCCCATCAAGTAGCGACCGCTGCGATCGGTGCTCAGGTACGCCAGGCTGGCAGCGAGCGGTGCCTCGGCGGCGGCGGTCAGTTGGCCAGTGCCGGGGTCGATACGGTAAGCGATCACTCGAAAGGGCTCGACCCGCAGCGCGGCATACAGGGTCGTGTTATCGGGGCTGAGGGCCATGGGGTTGACCTTGTCGCCAGCAGGGGTCTGGTGCAGCAGAGTCAGGGAGCCGGTGGTTTCGTCCAGGCGGTATTGAGAGATCATGCCGTCGTCGGGGCTTGAGATATAGGCAAAGGTGTTGGCCTGAGCCATACCGCCCGCGCAACCAATGGCAGCGGCAAGAAGCAAATGTTTACGCATGAATGATCCTCGGTTTTGTTTTTGTGATCAGTCATCCTATGAGTGCACTGCACCGAAGTAAAGAATTCCACCTTCCCCTGTAGCAGCGGCGCAAGCCGCGTCGGCCGCCTCCGCAACAGGTCACTGTGAACGCGG
>NZ_JASCPM010000028.1:0-64160 GCF_029960215.1 Pseudomonas sp. PS01301
CGAGCGCCGCGTTCCTGTAGCAGCGGCGCAAGCCGCGTCCGGCCTCACCGCGATACCCCTGACCCACCGCAACCACCGCCGACGCGGCTCGCGCCGCTGCTACAGGAACGGCGCAAGCCGCGTCCGGTTTCACCGCGTGGCATCAGACACACCGCACCCACCGCCGGCGCAAGCCGCGTCCGGCCGCATCGCTTCAGGTCCTGAACCACACCGAACCCCGCTACGATGGCTGGGTCTACTGGATGCTGGCCAGGCCCCGTCACCCTTGCAAATTTGCAGGCATTACCTGCATTAATCTGCATTGAAAGCTGCAAACTTGCCTGTCACGATCACCTGGTCCGCTTATTTATCTCAGGAAATCAATAACAAGCAGGGATTCAGCGATGACAACTCAGGTCTTTCCACCTCCCCAGCGGTCTTCCCTGGGGCTCGATGACCAGGTACTCGGCGATGTCCGTAACCACATCGGCCACTTGACCCTCAACCGCCCCGCCGGTCTGAATGCACTCACCCTCGACATGATCCGCGCCCTACGCGGCTATCTCGACGCGTGGGCGCTGGCCCCGCACATCCATGCCGTGGTGCTGCGCGGTGCCGGCGACCGCGGCTTCTGCGCCGGCGGCGACATCCGCAACCTCTACCTCAGCTATCGCGGCCACGAAGCCCTTCATGAGGTCTTCTTCGACGAAGAATACGCTCTGGACCAGTGCCTGCATCAGTATCGCAAGCCCGTGCTGGCCCTGCTCGACGGCTATACCCTAGGCGGTGGCATGGGCCTGGCTCAGGCGGCCGAACTGCGCGTCGTCACCGAGCGCAGCAAGCTGGGCATGCCTGAAGTGGCCATCGGCTATTTCCCCGATGTCGGCGCCAGCTATTTCCTGAGCCGCATCCCCGGTGAAATCGGTACTTACCTGGGCGTCACCGGGGTCCAGATCGAGGCCGCCGATGCACTCTATTGCGGTCTGGCGGACTGGTACCTGGAAAGCGACCGTTTGACCCTGCTCGATGAGCGCCTGGACAGACTGCAATGGGGCGACAACCCTCTCAAGGACCTGCAGGGCGTCCTCGCCCGTCTCGGCGTGCAAAGCCTGCCCGACGCCCCGCTGCACCGGCTGCGGCCGGCCATCGATCACTTCTTCAGTCAGGACGACTTGACCAGCCTGGTCGAGCAACTGGAAAACGTGAACGTCGCCGACAGTCAGCAGTGGGCGCAGAACACCGCGCAGCTGATGCGCACCCGCTCGCCAGTGGCGATGGCGGTGACCCTTGAACTGCTGCGCCGCGGTCGCCACCTCAGCCTGGACGACTGCTTCGCCCTGGAGCTGCATCTCAATCGCCAGTGGTTCGAACAGGGCGACCTGATCGAAGGCGTCCGTGCTTTACTGATCGACAAAGACAAGAACCCGCGTTGGAACCCACCGACGCTAGACCGGCTCACGCCTGCGCGCATCGAGCCCTTCTTCCAAGGCCTCTGAGGCCGGAGTCTGCCATGCAAGACCTGGAACTGAGCGAAGAACAGATCATGATCCGTGACATGGCGCGCGACTTCGCCCGCGCCGAAGTTGCCCCCTATTCCCGCGCCTGGGAACAGGCCGGCTGGATCGATGACGCCCTGGTGGCGCAGATGGGCGCCCTCGGGCTGCTGGGCATGGTGGTGCCCGAGCAATGGGGCGGCAGCTACACCGACTACGTCGCCTACGCCCTGGCGGTGGAAGAAATCTCCGCCGCCGATGGCGCGCTGGGGGCGTTGATGAGCGTACACAACTCCGTTGGCTGCGGCCCCTTGCTCAACTATGGCAGCCCGGCCCAGCAGGACACCTGGCTGGCAGCGCTGGCCAGCGGCGAGGCTATCGGCTGCTTCTGCCTGACCGAACCTCAAGCAGGCTCCGAGGCGAACAACCTGCGCACCCGCGCCGTGCTCGATGGCGAACATTGGGTCATCGACGGTGCCAAGCAGTTCGTCACCAACGGTCGTCGGGCCAAGCTCGCCATCGTCTTCGCGGTCACCGACCCGGAACTGGGCAAGAAGGGCCTGTCCGCCTTTCTGGTGCCCACCGACACGCCCGGGTTCACCGTCGACCGCAGCGAGCACAAGCTCGGTATACGCGCCTCCGACACCTGCGCCATCACCCTGAGCCAGTGTCGCGTCCCTGCCGCCAACCTGCTTGGCGAGCGCGGCAAGGGCCTGAACATCGCCCTGTCCAACCTGGAAGGCGGCCGTATCGGCATCGCCGCCCAGGCACTGGGCATCGCACGCGCGGCGTTCGAAGCGGCGTTGGGTTATGCCCGCGAGCGCGTGCAGTTCGGCAAGCCGATCATCGAGCACCAAAGCGTGGCCAACCTGCTGGCCGACATGCAGGTGCAGGTCAACGCCGCGCGACTGCTGGTGCTGCATGCCGCACGCCTGCGCAGTGCAGGCCTGCCCTGCCTGTCCGAAGCCTCCCAGGCGAAGCTCTTCGCCTCGGAAATGGCCGAGCGGGTCTGCTCCAGCGCCGTGCAGATACACGGCGGCTATGGCTATCTGGAAGATTATCCGGTGGAGAAGTATTACCGCGATGCGCGCATCACCCAGATCTACGAAGGCTCCAGCGAGATCCAGCGCATGCTGATCGCCCGCGAGCTGCGCAACTACCTACTGTAACTGCGCTGTAATCACCGCATAGCGACAGGGCTGGCTATGGACCAGCCCTGTTTCGATCAATTCCCCTTGAACTGCGGCTCGCGCTTGGCGATGAACGCCGCCATCCCCTCTTTCTGATCTTCGCTGGCGAAGGCGGCGTGAAACACCCGACGCTCGAAACGAACCCCTTCTGCCAAGCTCACCTCGAACGCACGATTGACGCTTTCCTTGACCATCATCGCGATCGGCAACGATTTCGCTGCGATCTGTGCGGCAACCTCCATGGCTTCATCCAACAACCGGTCGGCGGCCACGATGCGGGCCACCAGCCCTGAGCGTTCGGCTTCTTCGGCGCCCATCAGGCGACCGGTCAGGCACAGCTCCATGGCCTTGGCCTTGCCCACCGCATGGGTCAGGCGCTGCGTCCCACCCATGCCCGGCAGCACGCCCAGCTTGATTTCCGGCTGGCCGAACTTGGCGTTGTCGGCGGCCAGGATGAAATCGCACATCAACGCCAGTTCGCACCCACCGCCCAAGGCGAAACCGGCCACGGCAGCGATGATCGGCTTGCGTCGGTTGGCGACCCGGTCGCTCTCGTGAAAGAGATCGTCGAGGTAGATCTGCGGATAGCGCAGTTCGGCCATTTCCTTGATGTCGGCACCGGCGGCGAACGCCTTGGCCGAGCCGGTGAGAACGATGCAGCCGATCTCGCGATCGCGCTCCAGAGCATCCAGGGCCTGATTCAGCTCGTCGATCAACTGAGCGTTGAGAGCGTTCAGCGCCTGCGGGCGGTTGAGCGTGATCAAACCCACGCGACCGCGGGTTTCCAAAAGGATGGTTTCAAAAGCCATGGCCTATCTCCAGGTGGAGGCATTGTCTGCCTCGATGGTTATTGTTGTAGCGATCCATGGACGGCTCCCCGGCCATGATCGTGCGTCGTGTTTGTAGCATTCTGAAACCTGATGCGGGACATTTCTCGTCGCAGCCGGGCACCACCGGGCCATGTCGGCCTCCAATAGGTGCTACGGTGCTGGCCGGCAACACCCTGCAACCGTACGTCCATCCTGCGCCACCGTCCATTCCAGGAGGTCTCCATGCTTCGCCTGTCCCTGCTGGCGCTCGCCAGTGTCTTCGCCCAGCCCCTGCTGGCCGCCGAATCCTCGCCCGCCTACGGTCCCGAACTGCAGGGCTTTGACTATCCGTACACGCTGCAACATTACGCCTTCGAGTCCCAAGGCAAAAGCCTGCAGATGGGCTACCTGGACGTTGCCGCCAATGGCAAGGCCAACGGCCGCACCGTGGTGCTGATGCATGGCAAGAACTTCTGCGCCGCCACCTGGGAAAGCTCGATCAAGGCGCTCAGCGATGCCGGCTACCGAGTGGTCGCACCGGACCAGATCGGCTTCTGCACCTCCAGCAAGCCGGAACACTACCAATACAGTTTCCAGCAGCTGGCCAACAACACTCATGACCTGCTGACCCGCATCGGGGTCAAGGAAGCGGTGATCATGGGCCACTCCACCGGCGGCATGCTGGCGACCCGCTACGCCTTGATGTTTCCCGAGGACACCGAGCGCCTGGCCATGGTCAACCCGATTGGCCTGGAAGACTGGAAAGCCCTGGGCGTGCCCTATCGCAGTGTCGACCAGTGGTTCGAGCGCGAGTCCAAGGTCACCGCCGAGGGCATCCGCAACTACGAGCGCACCACCTACTATGGCGGTCGCTGGAAGCCGGAATACGATCGCTGGGTGGACATGCTCGCCGGCCTGAACAAAGGCCCGGGACATACCTTGGTGGCATGGAACTCGGCGCTAATCTACGACATGATCTTCACCCAGCCAGTGGTCTATGAGTTCAAGGACCTGAAGGTGCCCACCCTGCTGCTGATCGGCGACGCCGACACCACGGCCATCGGCAGCGATATCGCACCGCCCGAGGTAAAGGCACGGCTGGGCAAGTACGCCGTGCTGGGCAAGCAGGCCAGCCAGATGATCCCCCACAGCACTCTGGTGGAGTTCGCAGGCCTGGGCCATGCACCGCAGATGGAAGAACCGGCACGCTTCCACAAGGCCCTGCTCGACTGGCTGGACGCTCCCCAGAAACCGCTCTGACAAGAGGCAATGCCCATGCGAATAGCCGTCATCGACGATTGGCAATCGGTGGCTGAAAACGTGGTCGACTGGACCCCGCTGCAGGCTGTCGGCCAGCTCGACTTCATCCACGATTACCCAGCCGACGGCCGCGCGCTGGCCGAGCGTCTGGCGGCCTATACCGTCATCTGCGTGATGCGTGAACGCACCTGTTTCGACGCAGCCCTGCTCCAGCAGCTGCCGCAGCTCAAACTGCTGGTGACCGGCGGCATGCGCAACGCCGCCATCGACCTGCAGTCCGCAGCCCGACTGGGCATCCAGGTCGCCGGTACCGACAGCTACAAGCATGCGGCGCCTGAGCTGACCTGGGCCCTGCTGATGGCCTTGACCCGTGACCTGCTGGGCGAAGCGAATTCGCTGCGCAGCGGTGGCTGGCAAATCGGCCTGGGTGGCGATCTGCATGGCAGCACCCTGGGCTTGCTGGGCCTGGGTAGCATAGGTGAAAAAGTAGCGCGCTTCGGCCAGGCGTTCGGCATGCGCGTGATCGCCTGGAGCCAGAACCTCACGCGGCAACGCGCCGCCGAAGTGGGCGTGGAGTACGTCGACAAACAGCAGCTGTTCGAACAGGCCGACGTGCTCAGCGTGCATCTGGTGCTCAGCGAGCGCAGCCGTGGGCTGGTCGATGCACAGGCTTTGACGTGGATGAAGCCGGGCGCACGGCTGGTGAACACTTCACGCGGCCCGATCATCGACGAGACCGCGCTGATCCAAGCCCTGCGCGAAGGCCGCCTCGCTGGCGCGGCACTGGATGTGTTCGACGAGGAGCCGCTGCCGCAAGATCATCCGTTCCGCACGCTGCCCAACGTGCTGGCGACGCCACACATCGGCTACGTTACCGGCAACAATTACCGGCTGTTCTTCAATCAGATGATCGAAGACATACTGGCCTGGCATTCCGGCCAGCCCGTGCGCCTGCTGGCCGGCCAGTAACCGCATTCAGTCGATCAATGCCGCCGCGCGCAGTGCAGCAGTCGCTTGTTGCCAGCGCGGATGCTGACGGTACTCGACATTGGCGAAGGCCCGGCCGCGCATGGCAGCGATGCGTGGCGAAGGCTGCACGCCCATGCGCTGGGTAGCGCTCAAGGCCAGTTCGGCCGCAGCGCGGTCGTTGCACACCAGGCCCATATCGCAGCCCGCGCTCAGGGCCGCTTCGATCCGACTGGCAGCGTCACCCACGACGTGAGCGCCGGCCATCGACAGGTCATCGCTGAAAATCACCCCTTCGAAACCCAGTTCGCCGCGCAGAATGTCCTGCAGCCAGCGACGCGAGAAGCCTGCCGGGTTGCCGTCGACCTGCGGGTAGATGACGTGGGCCGGCATGACCGCCGCCAGCTGGCCGGCCAACCGCGCGAAGGGCACCAGATCGCACGCGCGAATCTGTTCCAGGGAACGCTCGTCGGTGGGAATCGCCACGTGGGAGTCGGCTTCGGCCCAGCCATGGCCGGGAAAATGCTTGCCGCACGCTGCCATGCCCGCGGCATTCATGCCTCGGATGAACGCCCCGGCGAGCGCCGTCGCGCGCTCGGGATCACCCTCGAAGGCACGGGTACCGACCACGGCGCTGTGGCCATGATCGAGGTCCAGCACCGGCGCGAAGCTCAGGTCCAGGCCCACAGCTAGCACTTCGGCGGCCATCAACCAGCCACAATGCTCGGCCAGGCCGACCGCGTCGGCATGACGCGCCAGCTCGCGCATGGCCGGCAGACGCACGAAGCCCTGACGCAGACGTTGCACGCGTCCCCCCTCCTGATCCACGGCCAGGATCAGCTCGGGCCGCACGGCGCGGATAGCCGCGGTCAGCTCGCGTACCTGGCGTGGATGCTCGATGTTGCGCGCGAAGATGATCAGTCCGGCGACTTCGGGTTGGCGCAACAGATGTCGGTCCTCGGCGGTTAGCCAAGTGCCGGCGACGTCGACCATCAGGGAGCCTTGCAGACGAGCGATCATGAGGTTTCCTTGTAGAGGGGGATCGGGAGGTTGGCCGTGCAGGCCTCAGGCCTTCACGGCGGCCGGCGTGCTCTTGCTGCGCGGGCGCAGCTGGGCCGCAGCCATGGCCGGGTCGGTCACCGCACTCTGCGCGCGCATGCCCGCCGCTAGGAACGGCACCATCAGGCGCATGACCTGCTCGATCGAGGTGTCCACGCCAAAGTCGGTTTCGGCGATGGCACGCAGCGCCTTGATCCCGGACATGCTGAACGCGGCGGCGCCGAGCATGAAATGCACGCGCCAGAACAGCTCGATGGGCGGAATGCGCGGCGCTGCCTCATTGACCAGCAGCATATAGCGGCGGAATACCTTGCCGTACATGTCTTCGAGGTAACGACGTAGGTGACCCTGGCTCTGGCTGAAGGCCAGGCCCAGCAGGCGCATGAAGATGGACAGGTCGTTGCCACTGCGCGGTTGCACCACCAGGGCCTGCTCGACGAGAATCTCGAGCAGCTCCTCGAGGCTGGCCTTGGGCATCGCACTGGCCTGACGCCGCTCCAGCTCGCGGTCGAGGCTGGCACAGAAAGGCCCGAGGAATCGCGAGAACACCGCCTGGATAAGCGCCTTCTTAGAGCCGAAATGGTAGTTCACCGCCGCCAGATTGACCCCGGCCTTGCTGGTGATCAGGCGCAGCGACGTTTCCGCGAAGCCTTTTTCCGCAAAAAGCTGTTCCGCGGCATCGAGGATGCGTTCAACGGTTTCCGACTGGGCCATGGCAACTCCGCCTGACAAACACTTGTTTGAAACATACGTTTCAAAGCGCCCGACTGTCAAGTCCGAGCAGGCTGTTCGTGGCCATGGGGTCACGTATTAAAGCATACAAATTCATCGCCTTAGCGCAGCATGCGAACATCCACCGATCTCTGCTCCAGAAAACGATGTTGCCAAGCGCAATCCACTGTATATAATCCCAGTCACTGTACAAAAAGACAGAGCCATCCAAATGTTGAAATTGACGCCACGCCAAGCTGAAATTCTCGCCTTCATCAAGCGCTGCCTTGACGACAATGGCTTCCCACCTACTCGTGCAGAAATCGCCCAGGAACTGGGCTTCAAATCCCCCAACGCCGCTGAAGAACACCTCAAGGCCCTGGCGCGCAAAGGCGCGATCGAAATGACCCCCGGCGCCTCACGCGGCATTCGTATTCCCGGCTCCGAGGCGCGCAACGACGATTCCAGTCTTCCAGTGGTCGGCCGCGTTGCAGCGGGCGCGCCCATTCTGGCGCAGGAACACATCGAGGAGTCCTGCAAGATCAACCCGGGCTTCTTTCATCCACGCGCCGATTATCTGTTGCGGGTACAGGGCATGAGCATGCGCGATGTCGGCATCCTCGACGGCGACCTGCTCGCCGTGCACACCTGCCGTGAAGTGCGCAATGGCCAGATCGTCGTGGCCCGTATCGGCGATGAAGTGACGGTCAAGCGGTTCCAGCGCGAGGGCAACAAGGTTTTCCTGGTTGCGGAAAACCCCGACTTCGCACCCATTGAAGTCAACCTCAAGGATCAGGATCTGGTCATTGAAGGTCTGAGCGTCGGCGTCATTCGTCGATAAGGAGGCGTCATGCAGTTTCCCCTTTCATCCCAACAAGCACAGATGTCGCTGTTCGAAGCTTTCATGTCTGCACCGGTGGCGCCGCGATTCAAGGAGGCCGTCGAGTCGCCCTGGACCGTTGCCGAGCCGGATGTATTCAGCGAGATGTCGCTGCGCGGTGCTGCGGGGAACTGCCTGAACCTGCTGGCCCCCATGCTGCGCGAACTGAGCGAGGAGCAGGACGCGCGCTGGATGACCTTGATCGCGCCACCGGCGAGCCTGACCCAGGCCTGGCTGCGCGATGCCGGGCTCAATCGCGAACGGATACTGCTGTTGCAGCCACGGGGCACGCAGAGCGCACAGCAACTGGCGTGCGAAGCGCTGCGTCTGGGTCGTAGTCATACTGTGGTGAGCTGGCTCAATCCGTTGCCGGCCGTGGCCAGGCAACAATTGATCACGGCCGCACGCCAAGGCGGCGCGCAGAGCTTGAACATTCGATTGGGATAGCCAAGAAACACACTGGGTACTGTCCGCCCAGGCAAGCGCGAGGCGCTCGCTGAGCGGCAGCATCAGTGCAGGACGCGCGGCCCGTCGTCCTTGTCGATTTCACCTTCCACCAGTTTGCCGGCCATCTGTACGCCGACACTGAGCATGGCCTTGGCCACTTCCACGTGCTGGCCCTGCAGAAATGCCTTGGCATCTTCGGAAAAATTCAGCGTCACCAGCGAACCTTCGTCCTCGGCACGACGCAACTCGATGCGGCCGTCAGGCAGCTCGACAATCTCAAGAAAGGACGTAGGCATAAGGACATGTTCTCCACGAAAGGCGAGCATTGTAGCAGCGCCACGCTGAATCAGCACTCACTCAACCCTTCTCTGAAGCGAACGGTCAAGCCCCTGAGCTGCTGACGCCAGCTTTCAAGCACCTCGCGACTCAGCTCCGGCTCTTCCACCTCGTCCAGATTGACCGCCTGTATCAACGGCTGGGTCACATCTCCCTTGGGCTTCTTGGGCGCCCTTGGCGGTACGAACAGCGCGCCATGGGCGGCAAGCAACTGCGCCAGCCAGGTATGCGGATGCTGGGCCAGCTCCACCAGTTCACCGAGTTCGGGAATCGATGCGCCATCCAGCGCCTGCGGCGTCAGCAGGGTTTCGGCGCGCGCCGTGCCGGCCTGTGGCAGGCGGTAGTAACCGGCGATCTCATGGCACAGCCCAAGCAAAGCGCCGTAGAGGTGGAACAGCGCCGACTCGCGCTGCGCCTGCAACTGCGCCTGGGCATTGATCGC
This sequence comes from Pseudomonas sp. PS01301, assembly GCF_029960215.1. Classification (NCBI taxonomy): domain Bacteria; kingdom Pseudomonadati; phylum Pseudomonadota; class Gammaproteobacteria; order Pseudomonadales; family Pseudomonadaceae; genus Pseudomonas; species Pseudomonas sp. PS01301. The sequence goes on from NZ_JASCPM010000028.1 coordinate 9,573, forward strand.
CTGGCCCTGCTCGGCCTTGCCCATGGCTTCCAGCGCCAGCCCGGCAAAATAGATTTTCTGGTTGGTACGGGTGTAGAGCTCATAGGCCATGGTGGCGGTCTCCGCAATGAACACTGATCGCCTACAGTGTCGGGAACCCGCAGAGCCTGTGCAAGCCACAAATGAAAAAGGCCGCACGGTCCTGGCGGACGGTGCGGCCTGTGTGCAACCAGCGACTCAGCGCTTGTCTTCGACCTTCCAGGTCTTGCCGTCGTAGAAAGCCTTCCAACCGGTCGGCTTGCCCTCGACCTCGCTCTGCACGTACTGCTCCTTGGTCTTGCGGCTGTAGCGGATCACGGTCGGGCGTCCGTCCGGGTCCTTGATCGGCGCATCGAACAGGAAGCTGTACTTGGGATCGATCTCGTCCTTGTGCGGAATGATCTCCAGTACCAGCGGCGCGCGGGTCTCACGGTTCTTGGGGAACTGGCTGGCGGCCAGGAACAGACCCGAAGCGCCGTCGCGCAGCACGTAGGTGTCGTTGACCTTTTCGCACTTGAGCTCGGGCATCTTCACCGCGTCCATTTTCGGCGGCGCCGCTTCGCCGCTCTTGAGCAGCTTGCGGGTGTTCTTGCATTCGGGATTGGTGCAACCGAAGAACTTGCCGAAACGGCCAGTCTTGAGTTGCATCTCGCTGCCGCACTTGTCGCATTCCAGGCTCGGGCCTTCGTAGCCCTTGATGCGGTAGTTGCCTTCTTCGATCTCGTAGCCTGGGCAGTCGGGGTTATTGCCGCAGATGTGCAGCTTGCGCTTCTCGTCGACCAGATAGGCATCCATGGCCGTTGCACAGATCGGGCAGCGATGCTTGCCGCGCAGGATCTGCGACTCGGACTCGCCCTCGTCGTCGGCCGCGATCTCATCGCCCGGAATCAGGTTGATGGTCGACTTGCAGCGTTCCTTGGGCGGCAACGCGTAGCCCGAGCAGCCCAGGAACACCCCGGTGGAAGCGGTGCGGATCATCATCGGACGGCCGCACTCGCGGCAGGCGATGTTGGTGAGGGTCGGCAGGTTGGCGCGCATGCCGCTGTCGGCAGCGCCTGCAACATCGAGCTTGCCCTTGAAGTCGCCGTAGAACTCGTCGAGCACGTTCTTCCAGTCGCGCTCGCCGTGAGCCACGTCATCGAGGTTCTCTTCCATGCCGGCGGTGAAGCCGTAGTCCATCAGGTTGGAGAAGCTCTCGGACAAGCGCTCGGTAACGATGTCGCCCATCTTTTCCGAGTAGAAGCGACGGTTGTGCAGCGCCACGTAGCCGCGGTCCTGGATGGTGGAGATGATCGCCGCGTAGGTCGACGGTCGACCGATGCCGCGTTTTTCCATCTCTTTCACTAGGCTGGCTTCGGAATAGCGCGCAGGCGGCTTGGTGAAGTGCTGGGTCGGGTCAAGGTGCAACAGCTTGAGCTGTTCGCCCTGGTTCATGTCCGGCAGCACATCGTCGTCGCCCGGTTTGCTCATCTGCGGCAGCACACGGGTGTAACCGTCGAACCTGAGGATGCGGCCCTTGGCGCGCAGCTCGAAATCGCCGGCCGCCACGGTGACCGTGGTGGACAGGTACTGGGCAGGCGGCATCTGGCAAGCCAGGAACTGACGCCAGATCAATTCGTACAGACGCTCGGCGTCACGCTCCATGCCGGCCAGCTTGCTGGGATGGGTGTTCACATCCGAGGGGCGAATGGCTTCGTGCGCCTCCTGGGCGCCTTCCTTGCTGCCGTAGACCATCGGCGCTTCGGGCAGGTACTTCTTGCCGAACTCGCTCTCGATGTAGGCACGCGCCATCTGCACGGCGTCCACCGACAGGTTGGTGGAGTCGGTACGCATGTAGGTGATGTAGCCGGCCTCGTACAAGCGCTGCGCCATCATCATGGTCTTCTTCACGCCGTAACCCAGGCGGTTGCTTGCGGCCTGCTGCAAGGTCGAGGTGATGAAGGGCGCCGAAGGCTTGCTGCTGGTCGGCTTGTCCTCGCGCTTGACGATGCTGTAGCTGGCGTCCTTGAGCTTGGCCAGCGCGGCCATGGCCTGGGCTTCGTTCAAGGGCTTGAAGGCCTCGCCGTTCTCGCGGGCGACTTCGAAACGCACCTTGGCGGCCTTGGCCGACGCCAGGTCGGCGTGCACTTCCCAGTACTCTTCGGGGTTGAACGCACGGATCTCGCGTTCACGCTCGACGACCAGCTTCACCGCCACCGACTGCACGCGGCCTGCCGACAGCCCACGGGCGATCTTCTGCCACAGCAGGGGCGAGACCATGTAGCCGACCACGCGGTCTAGGAAACGTCGCGCCTGCTGCGCATTGACGCGGTCGATGTCCAGCTCGCCAGGACGCGAGAACGCCTCCTGGATGGCTTTCTTGGTGATCTCGTTGAACACCACGCGCTTGTAGCGGCTGTCGTCACCACCGATGGCTTCGCGCAGGTGCCAGGCAATGGCTTCCCCCTCGCGGTCCAAGTCCGTCGCCAGATAGATGGTGTCGGCATCCTTGGCCAACCGGCGCAGCTCCTCGATGACCTTTTCCTTGCCGGGAAGAATCTCGTACTTGGCCTTCCAGCCCTGGTCCGGATCCACGCCCATGCGCGCCACCAATTGCTTGCGGGCCTTTTCCTTGGGCGAAAGCGCCGGCGCGTCGCTGGCGGCAGCCTTGCCGCGCTTGGCGGCCGGCTCCTTGCTGGCGCTCGCCGAACCGCTGGTGGGCAAGTCTCGGATATGGCCGATACTCGACTTCACCACGTACTGGTCACCCAGATACTTGTTGATGGTCTTGGCCTTAGCCGGGGATTCCACAATGACCAGCGATTTGCCCATGGATCGGAAAATTCCTGAATTCTTGAAATGAAAGGCATGCGGCGCCTTGCGAGGCCCCGCTATATATAGTGGTGAGAACCTGAGGTCAAGCGCCGGGGCTCAAGCGGTCGGCGCCTGCGGAACTGAAAACAGGCTGGGTTCGGCTTCGATCAAAGCAAAGCGCGGGACGCTCTCGCCGTCAACCTCGACCGACTCCAGAAACATGCTCAGCGGCCGAACCCAGAGGCCGTATTCGCCGTAGAGCGCCTGATAGAACACGACTTCCTGCTCGTCCTCGGAACTGCGCGCGACGCCGTAGACACGATACTCGGGGCCTTTGTAGTGACGATAGAGCCCTGGCTGTAACTGCATGGTGCGCCTCGCTTGAAATACGTGTTGAAAAACTTTTTGAGTAAACCGGAAAAAAGCAAAACCGGGACACTGGGCCCCGGTTCGCTCGACTCCACGCGTCTGGACTAGACGCGTTCGAAAACCGTGGTGATGCCCTGCCCCAGGCCTACGCACATGGTAGACAGACCGAACGTACCACCGTTCTGCTTCATGACGTTGAGCAGCGTGCCGGAAATTCGCGCACCTGAGCAACCGAAAGGATGCCCTAGGGCTATAGCGCCGCCATGCAGGTTAACCTTCTCGTTCATCTTGTCGAGCACTTTCAGATCCTTGAGCACGGGCAGGGCCTGTGCCGCGAAGGCTTCGTTGAGCTCGATGAAGTCGATGTCGGCAATGCCCAGACCTGCGCGCTTGAGCGCTTTCTGGGTCGCCGGCACCGGTCCGTAACCCATGATCGCAGGGTCGACGCCGGCAACGGCCATCGAACGGATCACCGCCAATGGCGTGATGCCCAGATCCTGGGCGCGCTGCGCCGACATCACGATCATGCACGACGCACCGTCGGTGATCTGCGACGAGGTACCGGCCGTGACCGTGCCGCCCTTGGGGTTGAACGCAGGCTTGAGCGCAGCGAGGCTTTCCAGGGTGGTGTCGGGACGAATGGTTTCATCGTAGTCGAACACCTTGATGAAGCCGTTTTCGTCACAGCCCTGCATCGGGATGATCTCATCCTTGAACTTGCCCTGCACCGTGGCCTGGTGCGCCAACTGGTGCGAGCGCACACCGAAGGCGTCCTGTTGTTCACGGGTGATGCCGTGCATTTTCCCGAGCATCTCGGCGGTAAGGCCCATCATGCCCGATGCCTTGGCGGCGTACAGCGACATGTGCGGGTTCGGATCGACGCCGTGCATCATGCCGACGTGGCCCATGTGCTCGACGCCACCGACCACGAACACGTCGCCGTTGCCGGTCATGATGGCCTGGGCCGCGGTGTGCAGTGCGCTCATGGACGAGCCGCACAGACGGCTGACGGTCTGGCCGGCGGCGGTGTGCGGGATCTGCGTCATCAGCGAGGCCATGCGCGCGATGTTCCAGCCCTGCTCCAGGGTCTGGTTGACGCAGCCCCAGATCACGTCCTCGACTTCGGCCGGGTCGACCTTGGCATTGCGTTCCAGCAGCTTGCTGATCAGGTGCGCCGACATGTCTTCGGCGCGGGTGTTGCGGTGCATGCCGCCCTTGGAACGGCCCATCGGGGTGCGACCGAAGTCGACGATCACCACGTCTCTAGGATTCAAGCTCATAAGTCATTCACCCTTGTTCTGTACGTTGGCCGCTTGCCCGAAGAATGTCTGCCCGGCACGCGCCATTTCACGAAGCTTCTGGGTAGGCTGGTACAGCGGACCCAGTTCGGCGTAGCGGTCGGCCAAGGCGACGAATTCGGCAACGCCCAGCGAATCGATGTAACGCAGCGCACCGCCGCGGAAGGGAGGGAAGCCGATGCCGTAGACCAGGCCCATGTCGGCCTCGGCTGCGGTTTCGACGATGCCGTCTTCCAGGCAGCGTACGGTTTCCAGGCACAGCGGGATCATCATCCAGTTGACGATGTCCTCGTCGCTGACTTCGCGCTGTTCGTAGATGACCGGCTTGAGCACATCCAGAACCGCAGGATCGGCGACCTTCTTCGGCTTGCCGCGCTTGTCGGTCTCGTAGGCGTAGAAGCCCTTGCCGTTCTTCTGCCCCAGCCGGTTGGCTTCGTACAACGCGTCGATGGCCGAGCGACGCTCGTCCTTCATGCGGTCCGGGAACCCTTCGGCCATCACGTCGCGGCCATGGTGACCGGTGTCGATGCCGACCACGTCCATCAGGTAGGCCGGGCCCATGGGCCAGCCGAACTTTTCCATGACCTTGTCGATGCGCACGAAATCGACACCGGCGCTGACCAGTCGGGCAAAGCCGCCGAAATACGGGAACAGCACACGGTTCACCAGGAAGCCAGGGCAGTCGTTGACCACGATCGGGTTCTTGCCCATCTTGCGGGCGTAGGCGACGGTGGTCGCGACGGCGACTTCACTGGACTTCGCGCCACGAATCACTTCGACCAGCGGCATCATGTGCACCGGGTTGAAGAAGTGCATACCGACGAAGTTCTCCGGGCGCTTGAGCGCCTGGGCCAGCAGGTTGATGGAAATGGTCGAGGTGTTGGACGCCAGGATGGTGTCGTCCTTCACCTGCGCTTCGACCTCGGCCAGTACCGCCTGCTTGACCTTGGGGTTTTCCACCACGGCTTCGACGACGATGTCGACATGGCCGAAATCGCCATAGGACAGCGTCGGCCGAATGTCGTTGAGCGCTTCGGCCATCTTCGCTGCGGTCAGACGCCCTTTTTCGACACGGCCGCCCAGCAGTTTGGAGGCTTCGGCCAGGCCCTGCTCGATGCCTTTCTCGTTGATGTCCTTCATCAGGATCAGCGTGCCCTTGAGCGCCGACTGATAGGCGATGCCGCCACCCATGATGCCGGCACCGAGCACGGCAGCCTGGCTCACGTCGCGTGCCACCTTGTCGTAGCCACGGGCCTTGCGCTTGAGCTCCTGATCGTTGAGGAACAGACCGATGAGGCTTTGTGCGGCCGAGGTCTTGGCCATCTTGGCGAAACCGGCGGCTTCGATTTCCAGGGCTTTTTCGCGACCGAAGCTGGCAGCCTTCTGGATGGTCTTGATCGCTTCGACCGGCGCCGGGTAGTTGGGCCCGGCCTGGCCGGCAACGAAACCCTTGGCGGTTTCGAACGCCATCATCTGCTCGATGGCGTTGAGCTTGAGCTTGGCCAGCTTGGGCTGGCGCTTGGCCTTGAAATCGAACTCGCCGCTGATGGCGCGCTTGATCAGGTCGAGCGCCGCGGCTTCGAGCTTGTCAGCCGCCACGACCGCATCGACCGCACCCACCTTGAGCGCATCATCGGCGCCGTTTTCCTTGCCGGAGGCGATCCACTCGATGGCATTGTCGGCGCCGATGATGCGCGGCAGGCGCACCGTGCCACCGAAACCCGGGTAGATGCCCAGCTTGACTTCGGGCAGGCCGATCTTGGCTTCGCTGGACATGACCCGGTAGTCGGCGGCCAGGCACATTTCCAGGCCGCCGCCCAGGGCGATGCCGTTGATGGCGGCAACCGTGGGAACCTCGAGGTCTTCGAAGTCGCTGAAGATACGGTTGGCCTGCAGGTTGCCCGCAACCAGTTCGGCCTCGGGCAATTTGAAATTCTCGACGAATTCGGTGATGTCCGCACCGACGATGAAGACGTCCTTGCCGCTGGTGACGATCACGCCCTGGACCGAAGCGTCGGCCTTGATCGCCGCGATCGCTTCGCGCAGCTCTTCGAGCGTGAGACGGTTGAACTTGTTGACGGACTCGCCCTTGAGGTCGAACCGCAGTTCGACGATGCCGCTTTCAAGAGCCTTCACCGAGATGGCTTTACCTTCGTAAATCATCCACTGATCTCCACGATATGGAAGCTGAACAGTACACGCCGGACGCTGGGTAAAAAGGGGGCGGTACATGGCCGCCGCTCTCTGTAGCCAGGCATACCCGTCAGCGCGGTAGTCGGGATAGTGCTGGAGCGCGAGAGAAAAACGCTCGATTCATACGCCCGTTTGATTGGGGTGCGTGTACATTCACGGAAATGCGGGCGATTGTCAAATGCCGCGCAAGGCCTTTGAAAACGCGACTTTGCGGTCATTTCTGGAATGGGGAAGAACACGCACCTGCGACAGCCTGCCGCAGGCATATGACGATAGCTGGAGATCGGGATCAAGCCAGCGCTTGAAGGACCTTGGCAATATCCTGAAGCACCTTTTCATCACCCTTCTCGCCCCAGTACAGGGCCAACATCTGCGGACCGGCTTCGAGCATGTAGACATCGGGCGGCAGGGTCGCCAGGTGCGGCAGCAGATGCGGATCGACACAGGTTTCGCGCCATTGGTTGCACCACACGCCCGGTTCCGTTTGCCAGTAGCTCCAACTGTCGACCCGGCCCTTGCGGCGTGGTCGATGGTATTGCGCGCACGGGTCGGGCGGCTCGACGCTCAACCAGTGTGGCCACTGCTGCGGCGCCAGCTGCATCGCCAGACCCATGCGACGGGCCTGCATGCGCACGGCCATGCGCCCGCTCTGGCTGCGCGAGGGCCGCAGCCATACCATGGGGCTGAGAATCAGCGCAAGGATTGACACGACTATCCACACCGTCATAAAGAGTACACCCGCTAAGCGTTTCAAATAGGTCGGCGAGGGATGTTCATGTCGCACCTCGTCCAAACAGTTCATACTCAAGCTATCGCAATCGTCAGGAGTGCTTCTCATGCCCTACCAACACATTCTGGTCGCCGTCGACCTCACCGAAGAGTGTGACCCGGTCATCAAACGGGCCAGGGAACTGGCGGTCAGCAATGGCGCCAAGCTCTCGCTGGTGCACATTGTAGAACCGATGGCCATGGCATTCGGCGGGGATGTGCCGATGGATCTCTCGCAATTGCAACAGCAGCAGTTCGACCAGGCCAAGGAGCGCCTGGAAACGCTGAAGCTCAAGTACCCGGACCTGGTAGTGGGCGACTGCCATCTGACCTATGGCCAGCCGCGCCAGGAAATTCACAACCTGGCGAAGAAGTCCGAGTGCGATCTGGTCGTGGTTGGCAGCCATGGCCGTCACGGCCTGGCGCTGCTGCTGGGCTCCACGGCCAACGACGTGCTGCACGGTGCGCCGTGCGACGTGCTGGCTGTACGCTTGGTCAAGCGCGCCGAGTAAGGATCATCAGCGGGGCCGAGCGGCAGCTGCGGCCTCGCTGAAGATTCCGGTGTCGTGCCTCAGGCGTCGAGCTCGGCCCAACGCTCGACCATGGCTTCCAGCTCGGCCTGCGAAGCTTCCAGTTTGGCTATCACGGCGGCGGTCTGCTCGGCAGGTCGCTGATAGAACCCGGCATCGGCCATCTCGGCCTCCAGCGCCGCGATTTCTTGCTCCTTCGCATCGATCTGGCCCGGCAGGGCTTCCAGCTCGCGCTGGAGCTTGTAGCTGAGCTTCTTCTTCGCTGGCGCCGGTGCTTCGGCTGGTGCGGGCTCCGGGGCCTTGACCACGGCGCTGTTGAGCTCGGCCTTGCCCGACTTGTTCTCGGTCACGCCCAGCAGCTTGGGCGAGCCGCCCTGGCGGATCCAGTCCTGATAACCGCCCACGTATTCACGCACCTTGCCCTCGCCTTCGAACACCAGGGTGCTGGTCACGACGTTGTCGAGGAATGCCCGGTCGTGGCTGACCATCAGCACGGTGCCCTTGAAGCCGGACAGCACTTCTTCGAGCAGTTCGAGGGTCTCGACGTCGAGGTCGTTGGTCGGTTCGTCCAGTACCAGCAGGTTGGCCGGCTTGCTGAACAGCTTGGCCAGCAGCAGGCGCGCACGCTCACCGCCCGACAGTGCCTTGACCGGCGTACGGGCACGCTGGGGGCTGAACAGGAAGTCACCCAGGTAGCTCAGCACGTGGCGGCTCTGGCCGTCGATGTCGATGAAGTCGCGGCCTTCGGCGACGTTGTCGATGACCGTCTTCTCCAAGTCCAACTGGTGGCGCAACTGGTCGAAGTAGGCGACGTCCAGGCGCGTGCCGACGTCGACCGAACCACTGGTGGGCTGCAGGTTGTCGAGCATCAGCTTGAGCAGGGTGGTCTTGCCGGTACCGTTGGCGCCCAGCAGGCCAATACGGTCCTCGCGTTGCAGGACCATGGAGAAATCCTTGATCAGCATCGGCCCACCCGGATGGGCGAAGCTGACGTTGTCGAGCACCATGACCTGCTTGCCGGACTTGTCGGCGGTATCGAGCTGGATGTTGGCCTTGCCGGTGCGTTCGCGACGCTCGCCACGTTCCACACGCAGCGCCTTGAGCGCACGCACACGGCCTTCGTTGCGGGTACGCCGGGCCTTGATGCCCTGACGGATCCATACCTCTTCCTGGGCCAGGCGCTTGTCGAACAGCGCGTTGGCGGTTTCCTCGGCGGCCAGCATGGCTTCCTTGTGCACCAGGAAGCTGGCGTAGTCGCCATTCCAGTCGATCAGGCCCCCGCGGTCCAGTTCGAGAATGCGGGTGGCCAGGTTCTGCAGGAAGGAACGGTCGTGGGTGATGAACAGTACCGCGCCCTGGAAATCCTTGAGGGCTTCTTCGAGCCAGGCGATGGCGCCGATGTCCAGGTGGTTGGTCGGCTCGTCGAGCAGCAGCAGATCCGGCTCGGACACCAGCGCCTGGGCCAACAGCACGCGACGGCGCCAGCCACCGGAGAGTTGCTTGAGGGTCTTGTCGGCTGGCAGCTGCAAACGGCTCAGGGTGCTGTCGACCAACTGCTGCAGGCGCCAGCCGTCACGGGCTTCGAGGTCCTGCTGGACATGCATGAGCTTGTTCAGGTCTTCGTCGGTGACGATGTTCTGGCTCAGGTGGTGGTATTCGGCCAGCAATGCGCCGACGCCGTCCAAGCCTTCGGCAACCACGTCGAACACGGTCCGTTCGTCGGCCACCGGCAGTTCCTGGGGCAATTCGCCGATTTTCAGCCCGGGCGCGCGCCAGACGGCGCCGTCATCGGGTTTCTGCACGCCCTTGACCAGCTTCAGCATGCTGGATTTGCCAGTGCCGTTGCGGCCGATGATGCACACCCGCTCACCACGGGCGATCTGCCAGGACACCTTGTCCAACAACGGCATCGCGCCGAATGCAAGGGACACATCGCTGAATTTGAGCAGGGTCATGAGCTTCTCCAAAAACCGGGCGCGCATTCTAACCGACTTTTGCCCTGGCTGACCGAAGGCGGCAATAAAATGAATGATCCTGAACGCTTTCATCGCGCCTGCTCTAGAGGCTAAGCTAGGCTCACTTCTTTAGTGCTGGCACTGCCGACACTTGTCACGTCCTCTCTGCCTGGAAGTCTCATGCGCAGTCGCCTGTTCAGCCTGTTTTCCTGCCTTATCATGTCTGCTTCCAGTGTCGCCACTGTTCAGGCCGCCGACCTAGCCACCCAGCGCCAGTACTACGACGAAGCCAAGCGCGCCCTGGCCAAGGGCGACAGCGGGCCGTACATGCGCTACGCCGCCGAGTTGCAGGATTACCCTCTGGAGGCGTACCTGGCCTACGACGAGCTCACGCCGCGCCTGCGCAGCGCGAGCAACGCCGAAATCGAGGGCTTCCTGGCCAAGCATGGCGACCTGCCCCAGGCCAACTGGATGAAACTGCGCTGGCTGCGGCAATTGGCCGAGCGCGGCGAGTGGGCACCGTTCGTCAAATACTACGACCCCAAGCTCAACTTCAAGGAGCTCGACTGTCTGTACGGCCAGTACCAGTTGAGCAACAGCCAGCTGCGCGCCGAAGGCTATGCCAACGCCGACAAGCTGTGGCTAACCGGCAAAACGCTCCCCACGGCCTGTGACGGCCTGTTCCAGCGCTGGGCCAGTGAAGGCCAGCTCACCGAGAACAAGCGCTGGCAGCGCGCCAAGCTTGCCGCCCAGGCGCGCAACTATCCATTGGCGACCAGCCTGGTGCAGGGTCTGACCACGCTGTCGAGCCAGGGTCGCCTGTTGCTCGATGTTGCGCAGAAGCCCGAATTGCTCGACCAGCCTTCGCGCTTCATGCCGGTGGACGAAGCCATGTCCGACGTGGTCGGGCTGGGTCTGCGCCGCCTGGCTCGGCAGGATCCGGACAAGGCCATGCTCATGCTCGACAGCTATGCCAGCAGCATGCGCTTTTCGGCCGAGGAGAAAGTCGCCATCGCCCGCGAGATCGGCCTGACCCTGGCCCGCCGCTACGACCCGCGCGCGCTGGAGCTGATGACCCGCTACGACCCGGATCTGCGCGACGACACCGTCACCGAGTGGCGCCTGCGCCTGCTGCTGCGACTGGGCCGCTGGCAGGACGCCTACGACCTGACCACCCGCCTGCCCAAGGACCTGGCGCAGACCAACCGCTGGCAATACTGGCAGGCACGCAGCCTGGAGCTGGCCCAGCCGCAGAGCGCCAAGGTGCCGCAGCTGTACAAGGCCGTCGCCAAGGAACGTGACTTCTACGGATTCCTGGCGGCCGACCGCCTGCAGGCGCCCTACTCGCTCAACAACAAGCCGCTGGTGATGAGCCAGGCGCTGGTCAACAAGGTGCGCAACACCGCCGGCATCCGTCGTTCGCTGGAGCTGTATGCGCGCGGCCAGATCGTCGATGCACGGCGCGAGTGGTATCACGTCAGCCGTCATTTCGATCGCGATGAGATGGTCGCCCAGGCCAAGCTGGCCTACGACATGCGCTGGTATTTCCCGGCCATTCGCACGATCAGTCAGGCACAGTACTGGGACGATCTGGACATCCGTTTCCCGATGGCCCACCGCGACACCTTGATCCGCGAAGCCAACGTGCGCGGTCTGCACACCAGTTGGGTGTTTGCCATCACCCGTCAGGAAAGCGCGTTCATGGACGACGCCCGTTCCGGCGCCGGCGCCATGGGGCTGATGCAACTGATGCCGGGCACTGCCAAGGAGACCTCGCGCAAGTTCAGCATTCCGCTGTCGTCACCGCAGCAAGTCCTGGACCCCGACACCAACATCCAACTGGGCGCGGCCTACCTGAGCCAGGTGCACAGCCAGTTCAACGGTAACCGAGTGCTGGCCTCGGCAGCGTACAACGCAGGTCCGGGCCGTGTTCGGCAGTGGCTCAGAGGTGCGAACCACCTGAGCTTCGACGTCTGGGTGGAGTCCATTCCGTTCGACGAGACACGCCAATACGTGCAGAACGTATTGTCCTACGCGGTCATCTACGGTGAGAAGCTCAACGCGCCGCAGCCGGTGGTGGATTGGCACGAGCGTTTCTTCGACGACCAATGAGCCAGTGGCGGCAGCTGCACAGCTGCCGCCCGCTCACTCCAGAACAGTGATGGGCATGCCCACTTCGAGCACGCCGGCACGATCACAGACCAGGTTCTGGCCGAACATGGCATGGCCGTCCTGAAGCCGGTAGGACTTGAGTGTGGCCAAAGGCTCGCGATCAGGGCTGCGCTCGCCGGTCTGCGGATCCAGGGTAGTGAGAATGCAACGCGCGCACGGCTTGAGCACGCGGAAATCCACGTCACCGATACGAATGCGTTTCCAGTCATCCTCGGCAAATGCCGGGCTGCCCTGCACCACCAGGTTGGGGCGAAACCGGATCATTTCCAGCGAGCGGCCGACCCGTGCAGACAGATCGTCCAGCGAACCCTGGCCGATCAGCAGCAGCGGAAAACCGTCGGCGAAAGCCACCTTGTCGCCGTTCTTGCCATAGTCGGCACTGACCGTCCGGGCGCGTTCGGCGGGCATATACACCAGCCGCGTGGGTTTGCCGAGGAAATTGCTGACCCATTGCGCGGCAGCGTCGCCTGCGTCAGGCGCCTCGAAGCTGTCGTACCAGACCTTGATCTGGCGCAAGTCACCTGAAACGGGCACCGGTACATGCAGATCAGGGAAATCCATTGCACTCAATATCAAGTCACCCTCGGCTGTAACTTGCGTGTGCAACTGTGTCAGGCGTGGCACCGAGCGTTGCGAGAGAAACAGCCCGCGCTCCGCGTCGACCAGCATCCAGCGTCGATCACCCACCAGCCCCAGACCGTCGACGGCCGACTGCTGCAGGGACTGACCCAAGGCTGATTTGAGCGGATAACGATACAACGCGGCAAGGCTCGACATGGCCAAGTTCCTTTGAGCAAAAGAACCGAGTCTAGCGGAACCGCCAAGGCCATGACGAATCGGGATCAGTGTCGATCCATTTCCAGACGCTGGCGGACCACGTCGACCAGCTTGTCGGGCTGAAACTTTGACAGGAAATTGTCGCAGCCGACCTTTTTCACCATCGATTCGTTGAAGCTGCCGGACAGCGAAGTGTGCAGCACCACGTATAGCTCGCGCAGCCGTGGGTCGTTGCGGATTTCGGTGGTCAGGCGGTAGCCGTCCATTTCCGGCATTTCGGCATCGGTGAACACCATGAGCAGCTTGTCGGTCATGCGCTCGCCGGTGTCGGCCCAGGCCTTGAGCTTGTTCAGCGCCTTCAGGCCATCGCTGGCCACATGCATCTTGATGTCCAGCTGCGACAGCGTATCGCGCAGCTGCGCCAGAGCCACCGAGGAGTCGTCCACCAGCAGCACTTCACGGCCACGTGCGCGCGCCAGGATCGGATCGTCGAGTTTGTCCCGGGAAACACGGGCGTTGTAGGGAACGATTTCGGCGAGCACTTTTTCCACGTCGATGATCTCGACCAGTTGCTCGTCGACTCGGCTGATTGCGGTGAGGTAGTGCTGGCGCCCGGCACTGGCCGGAGGCGGCAGGATCGATTCCCAGTTCATGTTGACGATGCGGTCGACACCGCCGACCAGAAAAGCCTGAATCGAGCGGTTGTACTCGGTCACGATGATGGTGCTGCTGGGCCCTGGCACCAGCGGGCGCATGCCGATGGCCTGGGAAAGATCGATCACCGGCAGGGTCTGCCCGCGCAGGTTGATCACGCCGCAGACGAAGGGGTGACGCTGCGGCATCAGCGTCAGCTTGGGCAACTGCAGGACTTCCTGGACCTTGAACACGTTGATCGCGAACAGTTGCCTGCCAGCCAGGCGAAACATGAGCAGTTCCAGCCGGTTTTCGCCCACCAGCTGCGTACGTTGGTCAACCGTGTCGAGAATGCCGGCCATGTGAAGCTCCAAAGCCCAAGTGAAAGTAGAGGTACCGGGCTATCGGCGCTGACGGGAATATCTTGACTGCGGTCGCTGATCTTTATTGGATCAATCGGCGGCTGAGCAGTGGCGAGCCAGCGGGCAAATGGACCTTCAATGCCTTGGGCATGGCACTGAAGCGCAGATTCTCGCCGCGCAGCGGTTCGCCATCGAGGTTGATGTCGAGGTTTTCCTTGCTGTTGATTTCAACCCAGGGCAGCCGTGCACGGACGAACAGGGTTTCCAGCCCACCGCCGCCGAGCAGGCTTTTCAAGGTGCCGACCACTTCGGTGGGTGCCGGCAGGATGCTGATCTCCAGCAGCCCATCGTCGACCACGGCTTCGGGGCAGAGCTCGTGCCCACCGCCGGCCTGACGACCGTTGCCGATGCCCAGTGCCAACAGGTCGCCTTCCCAGTGGAAGTCCGGACCGCTGAGCGACGCGGAGGCGGCGCGCAGTTCGCTGAACCGCGATAGACCGGTGAACAGGTAGGCCGCGCCACCGAGCACTTTTTTCAGGTCTTCGGAGGTGTTGGCCGTGACCTGGCTGCCGAAGCCGCCGGTGGCCATGTTGAGGAACACCTGTCCACCCACCTCGCCCAGGTCGATCGCCTGAGGTTCGCGGGCAAGCAGCGCCAGCGCAGGTTCGGGTTCCAAGGGCACCCCGGCGGCACGGGCGAAATCGTTGGCCGTGCCCAGGGGCATCAGGACCAGGCTGGCATCGGTCTTGGCCAATGCCATGGCTTCGGCGACATCGCGCAGGGTGCCGTCGCCACCGCCGGCGATGATGTGGGTATACCCCGCTTGCAACGCCTCCTCGACCAGACGCTGGGCATCACCGCCTTCCCAGGTCAGACGCACGGCCAGGTCATTGCCCTGCTCCCGGTAGCGCTCGACCGCAGCGCGTACCTCTTCGTTGGAAGCTTGTTTGCCGTGCAAAATCAGGATTGCCTTGCGCTCGCTCATGCTGCATGTCTCCGGTGACCAATGAGTTGAACTCTGCCTGATGTGACCACAGCCGCAGCAAAAAAAGCCCGGACGAAAAGTTTTTAACCATTCGTGCATTTACCACTCGCCAACGGTTCTCGTTTAGGCTTTACTGCGACGCAACTGGCCATCATCGAAGTGGCCGTTACCCCTCCGATTCCTGCACGTCCGGCCCGTCTCCGGCTGGCGGTAGCATTGTCGAATCGCTGATTCCTTCGTTCTGCCCTTTTTTCCATCGACCCTTTCATGCATCCAGCCTGGCTGGTCGTGTACGCCTGCCCATGCAGGTGCCGCCCGCCTTCTCCAACTCGAGGCTCGACCTATGACGACTCTGATTCCCTGCATCATCGCCGGGGGCTCCGGCACCCGCCTGTGGCCCGTATCGCGCGAAGCCATGCCCAAGCCCTTCATGCGCCTGCCGGACGGCGAAAGCCTGCTGCAGAAGACCTTCACCCGTGCCTCGCAACTGCCGGGCGTGGATCGCGTGCTGACCGTGACCAACCGCGAGGTGTTCTTCCGCACGCTGGACGACTACCGCCAACTGAACGATCGCAACGCCCTGCTCGATTTCATTCTCGAGCCTGCCGGCCGCAACACCGCACCGGCCATCGCCAGCGCCGCCCTGCACGCGGCCAAGCACTACGGCGCCTCGGCGCAGTTGCTGGTGCTGCCGGCCGACCACCTGATTCGCGACATCGACGCGTTCCAGGCAGCGGTCAGCGCGGCACGCAAGAAAGCCGACGAGGGCTGGCTGGTCACCTTCGGCCTGGTGCCGCAAACGCCGGAAACCGGCTTTGGCTACATCGAGCGCGGCGCCGATCTGGGCGACGGCAGCTACCAGGTAGCACGGTTCCGCGAGAAGCCGGATCAGGTCACCGCCCAGGCCTACCTGGACAGCGGTGACTACCTGTGGAACGCCGGCATGTTCTGCATGCGCGTCGACGTGCTCCTGGGCGAGCTGGAAAAGCACGCACCGGACGTGCTGCTGGCCGCCACCACCTGCCTGCAGGTCAGCGACATCAAACAGGGCAACCGTGAGCTGCAGGTCGAACTGGACAGCAGCACCTTTGCCCTGGCGCCGGACATCTCGATCGACTATGCCTTGCTCGAACGCTCCGACAAGGTCGCAGTGATTCCCTGCCAGATGGGCTGGAGCGACATTGGTTCGTGGCAAGCGGTGCGCGAGCTGACTCCGGCCGACGCACAGGGCAACCAGTGCAACGGCGAGACCGTATTGCACGACGTGAGCAACTGCTACATCGACTCGCCCCGTCGCTTGGTCGGCGCGGTCGGCGTGGACAATCTGGTGGTGATCGACACCCCGGACGCGCTGTTGATCGCCGACGGCAGCCGCACCCAGGACGTCAAGCTGCTCGCCCAGCAACTCAAGCGCCAGGGCCACGACGCCTTCCGCCTGCACCGCACGGTCACCCGCCCATGGGGCACCTACACCATTCTTGAGGAAGGCAAGCGCTTCAAGATCAAGCGAATCGTGGTCAAGCCCGGTGGCACGCTGTCGTTGCAGATGCACCACCACCGCAGCGAGCACTGGATCGTGGTCAGCGGCATGGCTCGGGTCACCAACGGTGACAACGAATTCCTGCTCGACACCAACGAATCGACCTTCATCAAGCAGGGCCACGTGCACCGCCTGGTCAACTCCGGCGTGATAGACCTGGTCATGATCGAAGTGCAGAGCGGCGAATACCTGGGCGAAGACGACATCGTGCGCTTCACCGACATCTACGGCCGCGCACCGGCAGCCGTGGAGTCGGACAAGAGCAAGGTCTAGAACAGCTCGCTGAACGGGATGAAGGTGACCAGGTCGCCTTCAGCCACCGTGCAACCTTCACCGATCTCGACCAGTCCATGGGCCCAGGCTGCGCTGAGCAGCACGCCTGAGCTCTGATTGGGGTAGATCACCGCCCGGCCCTGTTCGACACGCCCGCGCAGGTACTCGCGACGGGTGCCGGCGCGAGGCCAGGCAAATCCGGCTGGCAGCTGGAAGCGCAGCGGCGCAACGTCCTGTACACCCAGGCGGCGCAGCAGGTAAGGCCGTGCCAGAAGGGTGAAGGTCACCAGTGTAGAAGCGGGATTGCCCGGCAGGCCGATGACCGGCACGCCCCGAAAGTGGCCGAAGGTCAGCGGCTTGCCGGGTTTGATCGCCAGTTTCCAGAGGGCCAGTTGACCCTCCTCGCGCAGGGCGATGCCGAGAAAATCGGCTTCGCCCACCGAGACGCCCCCCGTGGACAGAATCAGGTCCACATCACCCAACGCCGCCAGGCGCTGGCGTGTCTGTTGCAGATCGTCGGGCAGAATGCCGGCGTCCACCACTTCGCAGCCCAACCCACTCAAGGCACTGCACAGCACCTGACGATTGCTGTTGTAGATCTGTCCGGGCCCCAGCGGCTGGCCGGGTTCAACCAATTCATCGCCTGTCGACAGTACCGCCACCCGTGGTCGGCGAACCACGTCGATATGGGCCCGCCCCATGGACGCCAGCAACCCCAGCTCGATCGCGCCCAGGCGGCTGCCCGCCGTCAGCAGGCGGTCGCCGATACGGGTTTCCTGCCCTTGCGGACGGATGTTCTGGCCAACTCTCAAAGTCTGGTTGAAGCTCACCCGCTCATCATCTTCGATGCGAGCGTTTTCCTGCATTTCCACGCAGTCGGCGCCGTCCGGCATCGGGGCGCCGGTGAAGATGCGTGCGCAGGTGCCGGGCTCCAGCGGCTCGGGCACGGCGCCGGCGAAGATACGCTGGCTGACGCGCAGGGGTTCACCCTGCCAGTCGTCTCGGCGCAGCGCGTAGCCGTCCATGGCGCTATTGGGCCAGGGTGGCAGGTCGAGGGTGGCGATCAGGTCATCGGCGAGCACCCGACCGCCGCCTTGGGCCAGGGCGATCTGCTCACGCTCGCGGATGGGCGCGGCATCGGCCATGGCCAGCAGTTGCGCCAGCGCCTGCTCGACCGGTAGCAGCGGCTGCGCCGCCGGCAACTCAGCCACGGCTGACGCAGGGCTCGGCCTGCTTGAGGTGCACGACGAAGTTGCAGGGCCGGTGACGCACGTCCAGCTGCTCGGCAAGAATGCCGTCCCAGCCGGTGCGGCAGGCATTGGTCGAGCCCGGCAGGCAGCACACCAAAGTGCCGTTGGCGAGCCCGGCCAGGGCGCGGGACTGCACGGTCGAAGTGCCGATGTCGGCCACGGAGATCTGCCGGAACAGCTCGCCGAACCCGTCGACCTGCTTGTCCAGCAGGCAGCTGACGGCTTCCGGGGTACTGTCGCGACCGGTGAAGCCGGTGCCGCCGGTGATCAGCACCACCTGGCATTGATCGTCGGCGATCCACTGCGCCACCTGGGCGCGGATCTTGTACAGGTCGTCCTTGAGCAGCGCTCGGGCATAGAGGCCGTGGCCGGCTGCACTGAGGCGATCGACGAACAACTGACCGGAGGTGTCGGTTTCCACGGTGCGGGTGTCGCTCACCGTCAAGACGGCAATGTTGAGGGGCACGAAGGGTACATCTGCCTTGGCTTTCATTGGCGAGGTCCGGTTGTCTGATGGAATGGGCGGTGTTATATCACAGCCCCCAGCCACTGTCCGAGCGCCCGAATGAACGCTGCCGATACCCTGCCCCTCTGCTCTGTCCTGCTCCTGGCAGGTGGCCGCGGCCAACGCATGGGGGGCCGTGACAAAGGCCTGATCGACTGGCGTGGCCAGCCGTTGATCCAGCATCTGCAGCGTTGTGTACGGCCAATGACCGATGACCTGATCATCTCCTGCAACCGCAACCACGAGCACTACGCCGCCTTTGCCGATCGGTTGGTGCACGACCAGAGCAGCGACTTCCCGGGACCGATGGCCGGGATGATCGCCGGGCTGGAGGCTGCGCGGCACCCGTTGCTGCTGGTGCTGCCCTGCGACGTGCCAGGGGTGGACTCTGCGTTGCTCGCTGCCATGCGCCAGACCCAGCAAAGGCACCCGGAACAGCCACTGATGGTCCGCCAGGGCGAGTTCTGGGAACCGCTGCTGTGCATCGTGCCGAAGGCCCATCTGACCGCGATGCGTCAGGCCTGGGATGCCGGCGAACGCAGTCCGCGGCGGGTGCTCCTGGCACTCGGCGCACAGGCACTGCAATGCGCCGAGGATGATGCACGCCTGGCCAATCTCAACACGCCGCAATTGCTGGGTCGCTGACAGCGTTCTCAGGCGCTAGACTGTGACGGTCGGACCAACGGAACTTTGCTGGCACAAATACCGTCTCACCCCCGTATACGCCAGTACCCTTTTTTGTTTTGTGGAGAAACATAATGACTCACCGGATCCTTCCCGCCTTCATGCTCGCGCTGGGCCTGGCATCGCTCGCCGGTTGCGCATCGCCTACCGTGATCACCCTCAATGACGGTCGTGAAATCCAGGCAGTGGATACCCCCTCCTACGACGAAGACGCTGGCTTCTACGAATTCAAGCAGCTGGACGGCAAGACCACCCGGGTCAACAAGGACCAGGTGCGGACCGTCAAGGAGCTGTGATGGCCGGGCGCTGTTTGCGGTGACATCACCGCAGCGCGCCCTGCAGCACGTTTGAAGATCACGGAGTGTAGCGCAGCCAGGTAGCGCGTCTCGTTCGGGACGAGAAGGCCGCAGGTTCGAATCCTGCCTCTCCGACCATCTGCAACAAAAAGCCAGCCATTTGGCGGGCTTTTTGTTGCAAAGGACATCGCAGGTATAACCGCTGGGATGGGCTCGACCAACGAATTCAGTCAATCATCGAGCGCCTGTGAGTCGTCCGGCCTCCATTCCAGCGCGCCCGGAAACGTCGCCACGAAACAGGTGCCTGCCTCAGGTGTCGAGCTTACGGTGAGCGTCCCTTTGTGCCCCTTCACGATCTGGGAAGCGATATACAGGCCCAACCCGAGCCCTTCCCCACGTCCACCGTCCGCCGAACGTGTGAATGGCTCGAAAAGCCGCGGCAGTAAAGTCTCGGGTATGCAGGTACCTTGGTTGGCCACTGACAAAACAATGAAGTTTTCCTGCATTGTTGCGGTGACTTCAATGGGGTGCAGGGCAGAGCCGTGCGTCACAGCGTTGCCCAACAGATTGGAAAGCAACTGCCCCATTCTGCCCGCATCACAGAAGATTCCTGGGGAAATAGAGATCGTGTGACGGATTCGTACGCCAGGATTGCCTGCGATAACCTCGCTGATAACTGCAGCGAAAACGGCATCCAGATCATCATGCAAGGCGAGTTTGATTGGAATGCCGCCACCCAATTTCCCACGTGAAAAATCAAGGACATCTTCGATCAGCGCACCCATGCGCTGGGAGCTTTGTCTGATCGCCGAAGTCAAGCCGCGCTCACGCACGCCGGTGAGCTTTGCCTCCAGTAAATCAGCACTCATACGGATAGCGCTCAAGGGCGAACGCAAGTCATGGCCCAGAACGGCGATGAACTGTTCCCGGAGGCCGCCCGCTTCCGCGGCGTCGAGCAATGCATTGTCCTTGTTCAAGAGCTCCTCCTGAACATCCAGCTGTAAGGCGATAAGTTGGGCAAAAAGCGTGAGCGTTTTACATACCGCATCTTCATCGAACTGCGCAGGGGATTGGTCTATCGCGCAAAGTGTGCCGAAGAAGTCCCCATTGGTTCTGGTAATGGGGATGGAAACGTAGCTTTCCAAATGATAGGTGTGAGGGGTGTGGTGGGTGGAATAAACCGGATGCTGGCTGGCATGAGTGAAAATCACCGGTTGCCGGTGCTGCCGTATTTCGTGACAGATTGTCGTTTCCAGCACCAACTCGCCACCGGGTACGAGTCCGAAATCGATTGAGTCATCCACCGCACATGCGACCCACTTCGTCTCGGTTACTCGTGCAACTGCTGCGAACCTCATCCCTGTTACGTGCTTGACCATAGTGAGAATGAGCGGAACGGCATCAATGTTGGCGATGACACTGATGTCACGGGAAAAGTCAGACGGTTCGGACATCAGTATCGCCCTATCAGACGAGAAATAGCACAGATGGAGGTCGAAAATCCGACCTCTTGCCAGGAAGCAGATCGGCACGGCCGTACGCACCCAATACAGGGTGCGGGTGAATTTTCAATATTCAGGATATTGCCGCGTTCCCTAGACAGTGCTGAATCTGCTTATCAAGTTGAGCGATGGAAAATGGCTTGCTTAGAATCGGACAGCCGCTGAATTCTGCATCCAGCCCTGCGGGGCCATATCCGCTGGCGAACAGGAACGGGATACCCCGACCTGCCAACGTGTGCGCGATGGGAAAAGAGGTCTGACCGTTCAGGTTGATATCCAGCAGTGCGAAATCACAGTGAAGGCTCTGCGCGGTCAGCAATGCCTCGTCCAATGACTTGGCCATGGCAACGACTTCGTGGCCGAGCTCTGTCACCATGTCTTCGATCAACATGGCTACAAGCGCCTCGTCCTCGACTATATAGACTTTGCCCATGTCACTGCTCCTGAACCAGAGGTGCACGGATGACACATTCAACTCCATCAGAGTGAAACCTGAGAGTTGCTTCTCCGTTTAGTTCGGCTGCGAGGCCACGCTGGATCAATCGAGTGCCGAACCCTGGCGGATTGGTGCGGGTAATTTCAGGACCCTGCAGCTCGACCCAGGTCAATTCCATCCATCGTTCTTCTGAAAATTCGGCAACAGACCAGCAAACTCGAATGTATCCATGCTCATTGGAAAGCGCGCCATATTTGATGGCATTGGTCGTCAATTCGTGGGTCGCCATCGCAATGGATAATGCCTGCTTCGGATTGAGCAATACACGAGGGCCCTCCAACTGAACACGTGCTACCAATTCAGGCGCCTGTGCTTTGAAAGCTTGGAGCAAGACGTCCTGCAAGCTGGCATTCTCCCAGTTTTCCGTATTGAGCAGGTCGTGAGCTTCTGCCAACGCAACAAGGCGTCCAGTGAATGCCTCGCGCACTGACGAATCTACGTTCGCGCCTCGGAGCGTCTGATAAGCAAGAGATTGCACAATGGCCAATGTATTTTTCACGCGATGATTGAGTTCGTTGATAAGCAGTCGCTGGTGGCGTTGTCCCACTTCCAGATCTGCAAGCGCCCGCCTCAAGGCCTCTCGGTCATCGTGTTCGTTCCGCAATTGCACAAGCTCTTTGTGCAAGTTGCTGCCCAAGCTCGCTTTCGCGGCATCGGAACCGTTCAACAGAAGGTTGGACAACCGCTCTTGTGCACCGAGCAAGGCGACCATGTCGCTTTCGAATGCAAGCTCCGGATGCGTCAACGTCCAATAGTGTGCGGTACGGATGAAGGCAAGAAATGCGGTGATGATTTCGAAATTCGCTCCACCCACCGAGTGGCGCAAGGCAGTCGCGGCCTGGGATGAGCGCGCCGGGCTGACGAACATGACCGAGGCGGCGATGAAAACGTCATATTCCTCCCGAGAATCCATGGCCGGCATCTGGGGCAAATGACAGGCTTTAAGCCGCTGGAAAACCGAGGTCAGTTCTTCCTCTGCCAGTACAGCCGGCTTCGATAGAAGTGTCACTGCCTGTTCGACCGTATGAGGCGCCGCAAGAGGATCACCTGCAGGATTGCCGTGGCCGATCAAAATCCCACATGTCGAACGATGCAGTAGCGCACTTCGCAAAAGCGAGAAAGATGGACAAACAACCGCTCTTTGAAAATGGATGGAAGTGGGTTGTCCAGATAGCCCGACTTCGCAAAACCCCACAACTCCTGAATGAGCCCTGGCGCATCCTGAGCGGTCTGGAAGAAGTTAGGTACTAGCCCGAAACGGGATGCAACCTCGTGCTCGAATCGCGACTTAGCGGTATCGGCAGCTACAGAAACAGCCAGATTCTCAGGCATTTCACATCCCTAGGAAGGCCCGATGCCCTGAGCGAGGGACGAAATCTCATGATTACGCCTCCTCAATTTACCTCAATGCCTGAGCGCCGGGCAATCGTCCAACCGGCCAACACCGCTGGCAGGCATCGTTCGCCTCGACCAGCTTTGTGTTCTATAAACCGAGCCTCAACTGCGTTTCGAAGCTGCGCAGTCGCCCGTCGAGCGGATCCTGGAACTGCAGCGACCGAGCCAGCAGCTTCAAGGGCCGGGCATAGTCGTCCACCTCGGTGTCGATCAACTGCGGGTAGAACGGATCGTTGCAGATACTGGCGCCCAGTGCGGTCATGTGTACCCGCAACTGATGGGTCTTGCCCGTCACCGGGTTGAGCACATAGCGCCACAGGTGCTCGCCTTTCTCGGCGACCTCGATGCGGGTTTCGCTGTTGCTCTGCCCCGGCGCCTCGCGCATGCGGAAGAACGGTTCGCCGTGTTCCAGGCGGCTCCGGTGCACGAGGGGAAATTGCAGCTCGGGCAGGGCGGGAGCGATGGCTTCGTAGCGCTTTTCGATCTGGCGGGTGGGAAACAGTTGCTGATAGGCACTGCGCGTCTGCGGGTTGGCCGAGAACAGCACCAGGCCGGCGGTGTGTCGATCGATGCGGTGCAGCGGCACCAGATGCGGGTTGTCGAGACGACGGATGAGGCGGCGCAGCAGCGTGTGCTCGACATATTCGCCCGTCGGGGTCACCGGCAGAAAGTGCGGCTTGTCGGCGACCACCAGGTGTTCGTCGACGTGCAGCACCTGCTCTTGCGCGGCGATCGGCCGCTCGTTCGGCACTTCACGGAAATAGTGGATGCGCAGACCCTGCTTGTAGGCGTGGGCGGGACCGATGGGCACGCCCTCGGCATCCAGCACCCGGTCTCGGGCCATGCGGCTCAACCACTGGGCGCGGTCGATGGCCTGGAAATGTGCGCAAAGGCAGTCCAGCACGGTCGCCCAGTTACCAGGGGGCAGGCACAGGGTACTGGCCTGGTGAGCCGCGGGGTCGAACTTGGGTGAAGACATGCCTTGATTCCACGATCGTTTCAGACCGCGATTATCGCCCACGGCGACACGGCTGTCATCGCGCGTGGACGGCCTGCGCCGCGTCGGTGAACTCCTTGAGCCAGCGCAGGACGTCCACTGCATCCCAGCGGGTGGGATCGTACAAGGCGTACAGCAGGCCGTTGTAGCCGACCACGTCCAACGGACGGTGATAACCGGCACGCTGGAAAAGTGCCTCGACTTCGGCGAAGCAGGTGTTGAAGTGCAGCTTGCTGAAGGGCGTCTTGCCTTCGGTGACCAGGCCGTCGAGACGCAGCTCGAGCACCGCTTCCCGGACTACATCCGGACTCATGCGGTTGACGCTGTACTTGAGTTGTTCGACGTTGAGCATGGGTGACGAGTTATCCATATACTGTATCTTTATACAGCATAAGCGAGCTGCCAATGGCCAGTCAATTGCACCCACACAGGTGATTTTGGGCTATACAGGAGAAAGCCCCGCGTAATGGCACTGAACCTTCGGGATCACCCCTACTCGAAACATCCAGACGCCACCCATATGGAGATCAACATGGCCACCCCGACCACCAAAGCAGCTCAAGAAGTTCTCAAAGCGGATTTTCAAGCACTGGTCCGTGACACCGAAAAACTGCTCGAGCACACCGCGAGCATCGCCGGTACCCAGGCTGAAGAGCTGCGTGCGCAGATCAACGAAAGCCTGCTCAAGGCTCGCGAATCCCTGCAGCAGACCAAGGAAACCGCAGCCGAGCGCAGCCAGGAGGCCGTAGTCGCGGCCGAAGGCTACGTGCAGGAAAATCCTTGGCAGTCCGTCGGCATCGCTGCCGGTGTAGGTTTCCTTCTGGGCCTGCTGGCTACAAGGCACTGATATGTCCCTCCTCGACTCCGATACCACAGACAACAGCACCGGCTCCACGTCCCGGCGCCTGGGTGCTGCCATGCTCGGCCTGCTGCGCAGTCATGTCGAACTGTTCGGCATCGAGTTGCAGGAGCAGAAATCACGAACCGTCAGCCTGTTGCTTTTCGCAGGGCTGGCCCTGGTCTTCGCGCTGCTGGCACTGGTCGCGTTGTCCGGTCTCATCCTGATTCTGCTGTGGGACAATTACCGCATGGCCGGCATGGTCGGCCTGGCGGTGTTCTACGTCTTGGCCGGTATCTTCTGCGCCTTCCGCCTCAAGGCGGCGGTGTTCGATGAATCCTCGCCGTTCAGTGGAACACTGGAAGAACTGGCCAACGACAGGGAGCGACTGCTGCCATGAGCCGAACCGAACCCACCAGCGCGCAATCGCGGCGCGACATGCGCAAATCGTTGATTCGCCTGCGCATGGAGATGCATCGTCAGGAGCTGCGGCATGAGTCGCGGCAACTGGTCAACCCGCTCAACCGCCTGCGCGGTCTGGGTCAGTCGGTGCAGACCGGCATGGGCATCAAGCATGCTTCGCTCTGGGGTATTGCCGGGGTCACACTGATGGGCTTCCTGACTGGGCGCGGGGCTGGCAACAGCGTCCGTGCCCCGGTGGTCGCTCCGGTGCGTGCCCCTGGTCGCCTGTCTCGACTAGCGAAAGTCGGCGCCACCCTGTTGCCGCTGATCAAGCTCGCCATGCAGGGCACCGCGCGCAGACGCTAGCACTGCAGCACAAGGCAACCCGGATGCGGTCTTCACTGCGTCCGGGTTGCTTTTTTTTGCTCGACGTTCAGGCCCGCAATGCACTTTTCGATACGTTCACGGCCCGCTGCCAGCCTTGCCAGCCGGCCTGCGCAGGCCGACACTGCAGGCTCGATTGGCTCCCGGAGGAATCGCCTTGGATTGGCACACACTGCTTACACGCGAACGCTTGGGCAAGCCCCTGCACAGCCCTGAAGAACTGGGCCGCAGCCCGTTCCACAAGGATCACGACCGCATCATCTTTTCCGGTGCCTTCCGCCGACTGGGGCGCAAGACCCAGGTGCATCCTGTTTCCAGCAACGACCACATCCACACGCGCCTGACCCATTCGCTGGAAGTCAGTTGTGTCGGCCGCTCCCTGGGCATGCGCGTGGGCGAAACCCTGCGCGATCAATTGCCGCAATGGTGCGAGCCCAGCGACCTGGGCATGGTGGTGCAGTCGGCCTGCCTGGCCCATGACATCGGTAACCCGCCCTTCGGCCATTCCGGGGAAGACGCGATTCGCCACTGGTTCCGCCAGGCGGCAGGACGCGGCTGGCTCGATGCGATGAGCGAAGTGGAGCGCGACGACTTCCTCAACTTCGAGGGCAATGCCCAAGGCTTTCGTGTGCTCACCCAACTGGAGTATCACCAGTTCGACGGCGGCACCCGGCTGACCTATGCCACCTTGGGTACCTACCTCAAGTATCCCTGGACCGCGCGCCATGCCGACGCCCTGGGCTACAAGAAGCACAAGTTCGGTTGCTATCAGAGCGAGCTGCCGCTGCTGGAGCAGATTGCCGGCAAGCTGGACCTGCCGCTGCTCGAAGAACAGCGCTGGGCCAGGCACCCACTGGTGTACCTGATGGAGGCGGCGGATGACATCTGCTATGGCCTGATAGATCTGGAAGACGGCCTGGAAATGGAGTTGCTCGACTATGCGGAAGTCGAAGCCTTGCTGCTCGATCTGGTGGGCGACGACATCCCCGACACCTACCGCCAACTGGGGCCGCTGGACTCGCGCCGACGCAAGCTGGCAATCCTGCGGGGCAAGGCCATCGAGCACCTGACCAATGCGGCGGCACGCGCGTTCGTCGAACAGCAAGAGGCGTTGTTGGCCGGCCGGCTGAGTGGCGATCTGGTCGAGCACATGCATGGCCCGGCCAAGCGCTGCGTGCTCGATGCCAAGGACATGGCGCGCAAGAAGATCTTCCAGGACAAGCGCAAGACCCTGCACGAGATCGGCGCCTACACCACGCTCGAAGTCTTGCTCAACGCCTTCTGCGGCGCGGCGCTGGAGCAGCACACCACCGGTAAGCTGTCCTTCAAGCACCAGCGCATTCTCGATCTGCTCGGTCACAACGCACCGCAACCGGATTGGCCGCTGCACAAGTCGTTTCTGCGCATGATCGACTTCATCGCGGGCATGACCGACAGCTATGCCGCGGAGATGGCCGGCGAAATGACCGGGCGCTCCAGCTCGTTCTAGTAGAGCGTATTGAAATAAACGAATACAAACGATAGTTGACTCTTTTGAATCAAACTATCTTTGTATTCCGTTACGCTTAATTCTGTAGGAAGTTTCCTAGAATCATACTTTGCTGGGTCCGTTCGTATGCCCTTTTGAGCAACTGGGCTAAGGTGCGCGCTTTTACTGGATCGTTCAGGAGAGGCTGCATGCGTAATGTATTCATCATCGATGATCACCCTGTCATTCGGCTGGCCGTCAGAATGATTCTGGAAAACGAAGGCTACTGCGTTGTCGGCGAAAGCGACAACGGGGTGGATGCGATGCAGATGGTGCGCGAGTGCCAACCCGATCTTCTTATTCTCGATATCAGTATTCCCAAGCTCGACGGGCTGGAAGTCCTGACCCGGTTCCATGGCATGAACGTGCCGTTCAAGATCCTGGTATTGACCGCGCAGGCTCCGGCCTTGTTCGCCATACGCTGCATGCAGTCGGGCGCCGCCGGTTTCGTCTGCAAGCAGGAGGCACTCAGCGAGTTGATCAGCGCCGTGCGCGCGGTGTTTTCCGGTTATAACTATTTTCCCAGCCAGGCGTTGATCCCCTCACGAGAAGACGATGGGCAACTTAAAGAACTTGAATTGTTCAAGGCCATCAATGACCGCGAGTTGATGGTCCTGCAATTGTTTGCCCAAGGCCGCAGCAACAAGGAAATAGCCACTGGCATGTTTCTGAGCAACAAAACCGTCAGCACCTACAAGAAGCGCCTCATGCAGAAACTTCAGGCCAATTCGCTGGTGGAACTTATCGAAATGGCCAAGCGCAATGCATTGGTGTGATTGAGCGCATGAACACGATCGACCAACTTCAAGCCCTGACCGGGGGCAACAGGGCATTGACTCGGCGACTGCTCGAAGAAGTGCTGCGCAGTTGCACGGACGACGGTCAGCAATTGCTCGCCATTGCACACGATGACCACCCACGGATGGTGGACATTGCCCACAAGATCCATGGCGCCGCCCGGATCGTTCAGGCACGTGCCGTGTATGAAGCGTGTGAGGCACTGGAAGCGAGCGCGGCACAGGACGACCTGCGGCCCTTGCGCGAAGCCCTGCACACGGCCCTGACGCAATTGCAGGCCGAACTGGGGCAGACCCTGGCCGAGTTGGACCCGTGATTGCCAGGGTCAGACTGGCAGTGGTTCATTTTGTCACTGAATCGGGCAGGCGCTCGGCTTAACTGGTAGACTGCGCCGCGATATTACCTAAGAGGATTGTTCCATGGCCACTAACCGCTCCCGTCGTCTGCGCAAAAAACTGTGCGTCGATGAATTCCAGGAATTGGGTTTCGAATTGAACCTGGACTTCAAGGAGGATTTGGGTGACGAGGCAATCGACGCATTCCTCGACGCATTCCTGACCGAGGCGATGGATGCCAACGGCCTGGACTATGTTGGCGGCGACGACTTCGGTCTGGTGTGCTCGGCCAAGCGTGGTTCGGTCACCGAAGAGCAGCGCAGCACCGTCGAAGCGTGGCTCAAGGGCCGCGACGAACTGACCCGCGTCGAAGTCAGCGAATTGCTGGACGCCTGGTACCCAGAGAAGCCGATCAACCCGGCTGCTTGATGTACCCCTGAAAAAGGCCATCTGCGGATGGCCTTTTTTGTGGGCGCGATTTGCTAGCGCGCCCCGGTAGCGCCAATCCGGGCGCGTGCCACGCGCGACGCGCTCTGCCGACCCAGCGCGAGCATGATCGCCTGGCCGGCCTGGACGACTCGCTCCAGGTCCACACCGGTCGAAATGCCCAGCCCGTGCAGCAGATAGAGGACATCCTCGGTCGCCACATTGCCGCTGGCGCCGGGCGCATAGGGACAACCGCCCAGCCCTGCCACGGAACTGTCGAACACCTGGACGCCCTCTAGCAGGCAAGCGTAGATATTGGCCACCGCCTGGCCATAGGTGTCATGAAAGTGCCCGGCCAGTTGCCCTCGTGGCACCCGCTGCGCGACGGTGTCGATCAATCGTCTTGCCGCACCAGGCGTACCGATGCCCAGGGTGTCGCCCAACGACAGTTCGTAGCAGCCCATCTGCAGCATGGCATCGCCCACGTCGCGCACCCGCTCCGGCGCGATGTCGCCCTCGTACGGACAGCCCAGCACGCAGGACACATAGCCGCGCACCTTGATGCCGTGGGCGACGGCAGCGGCCAGCACCGGTTCGAAGCGTTGCAGGCTCTGCGCGATGGAACAGTTGATGTTGCGCTGGGAGAAGGACTCGGACGCGGCGGCGAACACTGCCACCTCGGACGCGCCAGCGGCGATGGCCGCTTCGAAGCCTTGCAGGTTCGGCGTCAGCGCAGCATAGGTCACACCCGGCGCGCGCGCGATGGCGGCGAAGACCGCCGCGCTGTCGGCCATCTGCGGCACCCAACGCGGCGATACGAAGCTGCCGACCTCTACATGCCTGAGGCCCGCCGCGACCAAGGCGTCGACCAGCGCCACCTTGTCCTCGGCACGCACTTGGCCCTGTTCGTTCTGCAAGCCGTCACGCGGGCCCACTTCGACGATCCGTACCTGCTCAGGCAGCATGATCGGCCTCCTGCATTTCGATCAGCACGGTGCCTTCACTGACCATCTGGCCTTCTTCGCAGCACAGCGTCTGGATCACGCCGGCCCGGTTGGCGCGCACGGTGTGCTCCATTTTCATGGCCTCCAGCACCACCAGACCATCGCCCTGCTCGACCACCTGACCTGGGCCGACCAGCAGGCGGACGATGCTGCCGTTCATGGGCGCCGCCAGCGAACCCTCCAACGCCGCGCCTGCGGTACCCGTAGACAGGGCGTCGACCTGGCTGACCTCGTAGGGGTCGCCTCGCCACTGCAGGTAAACGACGTCCCCACGCCGGCCGACCAGCCGTGGTTCATCCAGATCGGCGGGCGACGTTGCCAGGTTGACGGTGCACAATTGGGAGTGCGCGCCACAGCGCAGATCCAGCGTGGCTTGCGCAGGGGCCAGCAGGCGCCAGCCCGTCGGTGCGCTCCAGGGTGAATGCCGGTCCTGCTCGCACACACTCTTCGGGGTCGAGCGCAGGTACGCCCGCGCGGCGCTATCCCAGAAGGCCTGGGTCAACGTCGGGGGGGTGGGCAACAGCGCTGCGGTGTGCCGTTCGATGAAACCCGTGTCGACTTCGCCCTGAGCGAAGGTCGGCGTGGCAAGGATGCGTTGCAGCAGCGCCAGATTGCTCTTGATTCCGCCGACCGCGGTTTCGCCCAGCATGGCCAGCAGGCGCAATCGGGCCTCTTCGCGGGTTTCACCCCAGGCAATCAGTTTGGCGATCATCGGGTCATAGAACGGCGAAATGGTATCGCCTTCGCGCACCGCGCTGTCCACCCGCCGGCCAGGCCCGGCTGCCGGCTCGCGGTACAGCGCCAGTTGCCCGCTGGCAGGCAGGAAGCCGCCCGCAGGGTCCTCGGCGTACAGACGCACTTCGATGGCATGGCCGATCAAGGGCACCTGTTCCTGAGTCAGCGGCAAGGCTTCGCCGCGGGCGACACGTATCTGCCAGGCCACCAGGTCCAGCCCGGTGATGGCTTCGGTCACCGGATGCTCGACCTGCAAGCGGGTATTCATCTCCATGAAGTAGAAACGAGCGTCGCTATCGAGCAGGAATTCGACGGTGCCCGCGCCGACGTAGCCAATGGCCTGGGCGGCGCGCACGGCGGCTTCGCCCATGGCTCGGCGCAAGGACGCATCGAGCCCCGGCGCCGGTGCCTCCTCCAGCACTTTCTGATGCCGGCGCTGGATGGAGCAATCACGTTCATGCAAATAGAGACAGCTTCCGTGCTTATCGGCGAAGACCTGAATCTCGACGTGCCGCGGGGCCGCCAGGTATTTTTCCACCAGCATGTGCCCGTCGCCGAAGGCGGCCAGCGCCTCGCGTCGTGCGGAGTCCAGGGCAGGCCCCAGCTCGGCGGCCGATTCGGCCACCTTCATGCCTTTGCCGCCGCCGCCCGCCGCGGCCTTCAGCAGCACCGGGTAACCAATGCGCTGGGCGGCGTCGACAAACGTCTGCAGGTCCTGGGCACTGTCGTGATAGCCCGGCACCAGCGGCACCCCGGCCTGCTCCATCAAGGCCTTGGCCGCGGACTTGCTGCCCATGGCTTCGATGGCCTCGGCGGGCGGGCCGAGAAACAGGATGCCCTCGTGCGCCAGGCGCCGGGCGAAGGCGGCGTTTTCCGAGAGAAAACCGTAGCCGGGATGAACCGCATCCGCCCCACAGGCCAGCGCCGCAGCGACCACTTTGTCGATCTGCAGGTAACTGTCGGCAGGTTTGCTGCCACCCAGGGGGATGGCAAGATCGGCCTCGTGCACATGGCGAGCATCGGCGTCGGCTTCGCTGTAGATCGCTACGCTGCGGATGCCCATGGCTCTGGCGGTACGAATGATGCGACAGGCGATCTCGCCGCGATTGGCGATCAGCAGGGTTCCGAGGCTCTGGGTGGACGGTTTCATGGCAACACCTCGGCCCAGGCGGGCGCGCGTTTTTCGAAAAAGGCTTGCATGCCTTCCTGACCCTCGGCGCTGGTACGCAGGCGAGCAATCAGGGCTTGCGCGCAGGCTTGGCGTGGCGCCGTGGCCTGGCCATCACCGATCTCCAGCAGCAGCGCCTTGCAGGCACGCATGGCTTCGGGACCGTTGCCGAGCAGGCGGCGCGTCCAGTCCTGCACCGCCTGTTCCAGCTCGGCACGTGGATACACTTCATCGAGCAGCCCCAATTCCCTGGCCCGCAGGGCATCGAAACGCTCGGCGGTCAGGGCGTAGCGGCGCGCGGCGCGCGGCCCCATGGCCTGGACCACGTAGGGACTGATCACTGCCGGCGCCAGACCCAGGCGCACCTCGCTCAGGCTGAACAGCGCATCGTCGGCGGCGATGGCCATGTCGCAACAACTGACCAAGCCCATCGCCCCGGCGAATGCAGCCCCTTGCACCACCGCGATCGTCGGCAGTGGCAGGCGCTGCAGTTGCTCCATGAGCTGGCCCAAACGCGCGGCTTCAGCGAGGTTTTCCGCGTAGCTCAGGCGAGCGCTGGCCTGCATCCAGGCCAGATCGGCGCCCGCGCTGAAGTGGCGGCCGTGGCCGCGCAGGAACATGAAGCGCAATGCCGGCTGTTGGCTGATCCGATCGAAGGCTTCATGCAGCTCCTCCAGCATGAGCGCATTGAAAGCATTGTTCTTCTCCGGCCGATTGAGCCAGACGCTGGCGACCTGGTCGGCGCTGATGTGCAGCTGTACCGTGGAAAATTCGTGCATACCCTGTTCCCCGATTCCTGATGAGTGCATGGGCTACATGCGAAAGACGCCGAAGCGGGTTTCGGCCACCGGCGCGTTCAGCGCCGCCGAAAGCCCGAGTGCCAGCACCGTTCGGGTCTGCGCCGGATCGATCACCCCGTCATCCCACAGCCGCGCCGAGGAATAGAACGCGTGGGCCTGCTGCTCGTACTGCGCCACCAGGGGTTCAGCCAGTTGCCGCGCCTGTTCGTCGCTGAACGCCTGTCCCTGGCGCTGCGCCTGCTCCTGCTTGACCTGCACCAACACGCCAGCCGCTTGTTGAGCGCCCATCACGCCGATCTTCGCGTTCGGCCACATCCACAGGAAACGCGGATCATAGGCGCGCCCGCACATGCCGTAATTGCCCGCGCCGTAGCTGGCGCCGATGATCATGGTGAACTTGGGCACCTGCGCGCAGGCCACTGCTGTGACCAGCTTGGCGCCGTGCTTGGCAATGCCGCCGGCCTCGTATTTCTGGCCGACCATGAACCCGGTGATGTTCTGCAGGAACACCAGGGGAATGCCGCGCTGGCAGGCCAGCTCGATGAAATGCGCGCCCTTCTGCGCAGCTTCGGCGAACAGCACGCCATTGTTCGCCAGAATCGCCACGGGGTAGCCGTGGATGTGGGCGAAACCACAGACCAGGGTCGGCCCAAACAGCGCCTTGAACTCGTCGAAGGCCGAGTCGTCGACGATGCGCGCGATGATTTCGTAGATCGGCAAGGGCTGCTTCGGGTCGGTGGGCACCAGGCCGTAGAGCTCATCCGCCGCATGGCGTGGCGGCAAGGGTTCGACGCAGGCCAGCCACCCTTGCTTGCGCCAGTTCAGGCGGGCAACGCAGCGACGGGCGATGGCCAGCGCATGCTGATCGTTTTCCGCGTAGTGATCGGCGACCCCCGACTGCCGGCAGTGCAGGTCGGCGCCGCCCAGCGCCTGAGCGCTGACCACCTCCCCGGTGGCCGCCTTGACCAGGGGGGGACCTGCGAGAAAGATGGTTGCCTGATCGCGGACCATGATGGTTTCGTCGCTCATGGCCGGCACATAGGCGCCCCCGGCCGTGCACGAGCCCAGGACCACGGCGATCTGGGCGATGCCCTGGGCGCTGAGGGTGGCCTGATTGAAGAAGATCCGCCCGAAGTGCTCGCGGTCCGGGAACACTTCGTCCTGGCGCGGCAGGTTGGCGCCGCCGGAATCGACCAGGTACAGGCAGGGCAAGCGGTTGTGCTGGGCGATTTCCTGGGCGCGCAGATGCTTCTTCACGGTCAGCGGGTAATAGCTGCCGCCTTTGACCGTGGCATCGTTGGCGATGATCATGCATTCGACGCCGGACACCCGGCCGATGCCGGTGATCAGTCCGGCGGCCGCGACCTGTTCGCCGTACACCTCGTGAGCGGCCAGCAGCCCGACTTCAAGGAACGCCGAGCCGGGATCGAGCAGCACATCGATGCGCTGGCGTGGCAGGAGTTTGCCGCGGGCGACATGGCGCGCCTGGGCAGCTTCGCCACCGCCCTGATGGATCTGCGCTGCGCACCGCTGCAGCGTATCGAGTTGCTGCAGCATCGCCTCGCGGTTGGCGAAGAAGTCGGCTGAACGTGTGTTGACCTGACTGTGGAGAATGGCCATGGGCATTTCCTGTGCGGGTACGGCACCGATGGGAGGGGCAGCGAAAAACGTCAGCGCGTCTGCTCGAACAGTTCACGACCGATCAGCATGCGGCGTATCTCGCTGGTGCCTGCGCCGATCTCGTAGAGCTTGGCGTCGCGCCACAGGCGCCCGGCAGGAAACTCGTTGATGTAGCCGTTGCCGCCGAGGATCTGAATGGCCTCGCCGGCCAGCCAGGTGGCTTTTTCGGCGGCATACAGGATGACCCCGGCGCAGTCCTTGCGGACCTGACGGATCGGCGCTTGGCCCAGCCCATCCAGGTGCCGACCGACCGCATAGAGGTAGGCGCGGCACGCCTCTTGGGTAGTGTACATGTCGGCGAGCTTGCCCTGGATGAGCTGGAATTCGCCGATGCTCTGGCCGAACTGCTGCCGATCGTGAACATAGGGCAGCACGAGGTCCATGGCCGCTTGCATCAAGCCCAATGGCCCCGCGCTGAGCACGGCGCGCTCGTAGTCCAGACCACTCATGAGCACGCCCACCCCCTGCCCCGGCTGGCCGAGCACGTTCTCCACCGGCACCTCGACGTCCTGAAACACCAGTTCACCGGTGTGCGAACCGCGCATGCCCAGCTTGTCGAGCTTTTGCGCGACGCTGAAGCCCGGCGCGCCTTTCTCCACGATGAACGCGGTGATGCCCTTGGCGCCGGCCGCCATGTCGGTCTTGGCGTAGACCACCAGCACGTCGCAGTCCGGGCCGTTGGTGATCCACATCTTGGTGCCGTTGAGCACGTAGCGGTCGCCCCTGAGGTCGGCACGCAGGCGCATCGAAACCACATCGGAACCGGCGTTCGGCTCGCTCATGGCGAGGGCGCCGATGTGCTCCCCGCTGATCAACCTGGGCAGGAAACGCGCCTTCTGCTCGGCGCTGCCGTTGCGGTTGATCTGGTTGACGCACAGATTGGAATGGGCCGCGTAGGACAGGCCGATGCCGCCCGAGCCGCGGGAGATTTCCTCCATGGCAACCATGTGCGCCAGATAGCCCATGCCCGTCCCGCCCCACTCTTCAGGCACGGTCAAGCCCAGCAAGCCCATGTCGCCGAACTTGCGCCACAGGTCGGCTGGAAACTGGTCGCTGCGATCGGCTTCAGCGGCGCGCGGGGTGATCTCGCGCGCCACGAAGGCCGCCACCGAATCGCGCAGCATGTCGATGTCTTCGCCAAGGAAGAAATCCAGTCCCGGTACTGAAATCATGTTCATCACTCGCTTTTTTTGTATTTATCAAGGAGATCAAGAAGGTCGAGAAGATCGCAGGGAATGCCTAGCAGCGATCAGGTCTGCAAGGCCACGCGGCACCGCTCCTCGGCGGTGTCGAGTTCCACCTGCATCTGTTCGATGTCGAGCATCTGCTGCTGCAGTTGCGCCCTGCGCTCGGCGATTTTCTCCAGGAACCGGTCGAGCTGCTTGCGGTTGCCCGAGGGGTCGTACATGTCGATGAGCTCCTTGCATTCGGCCAGGGAGAACCCGATGCGCTTGCCCCGCAGGATCAACTTCATGGCCACCAGATCGCGCGCCGAGTAGACCCGTTCCTGCCCCCGACGCGTGGGCGCCACCATGCCTTGCTCCTCGTAGAAGCGCAGCGTTCTGGGCGTGACGTCCAGCAGTTGGGATATTTCGGAGATGCTGTAGAGAGTGCTCACGTGGATCTGTTCCAGATGCTTTACGTTAACGTAAACGTCAAGATGCAGTGTGTCAACACGCGGACTGGCATGACGCGCAGATCATGTGTGTATTGAAGGAGGGATAGTCAGAAGCGGCGCAACGAATGCGCCGCACAGGCGCGGTCAGGCGAAGGCAGGAACGCCGCTGTGGAAACGAAATTCCGGATCGGGACTTTCGATCAATTCGGCTTCGGCCACACGGACCTTGTCG
Organism: Pseudomonas sp. PS01301; assembly: GCF_029960215.1. Classification (NCBI taxonomy): domain Bacteria; kingdom Pseudomonadati; phylum Pseudomonadota; class Gammaproteobacteria; order Pseudomonadales; family Pseudomonadaceae; genus Pseudomonas; species Pseudomonas sp. PS01301. The sequence continues at coordinate 45,312 of NZ_JASCPM010000028.1, forward strand.
GCGGTGCGGGCAATGTCGGCGGCATCGCCGTATTGATGGGCCAGTTTCAGATAGCCCTGGTAGTGCCGCGCCTCGCTCATCAGCAGGCCGTTGTAGAAGGTGCCCAGTTCTTCGTCCAGATGCGGAACCAGCGCCGCGAAGCGCTCGCAGCTGCGCGCCTCGATGAAGGCGCCGACCACCAGGGTGTCGACCAGCTTGACCGGCTCGTGATTGCGCACCTGCTTGCGCAGCGCAGAAGCATAGCGGCCTGCCGACAGCGGTTGCAGCTCGATCTTGCGGCGTTTCATCAGGCGCAGAACCTGCTCGTGATGGACCAGCTCTTCGCGCGCCAGGCGCGACATCATGTTGATGAGATCGACGTGGGTGCAGTACTTGGCGATCAGGCTCAGGGCCGTGGACGCTGCCTTGAATTCGCAGTTCTTGTGGTCGATCAGCAAGGTGTGCTGGTCGGCCAGCGCGGCCTGGACCCAGGCATCGGGCGTGGGGCAGCCGAGAAAGGCGTGAATTTCAGACAACATGGCCAGGCACCTGGAAAAAAGGGGGCGATTATACCCAGCTCGCCTGCAACTGGGTATGTGTGCCGCACACGGGCCGGGCTGGGACGATCAGTCGCTTTTCTTGCGGATCCAATAGAGGTAGGTACCGCCCTCCTCCTCTTGCTGCACCAGCTCGTGGCCCAGGAAGACGCAGAACTTGGGAATGTCGCGGCGAGTCGAGGGGTCGGTGGCGATGACTTTGAGCAGGCCACCGGCAGGCAGGTCGCGCACGTGCTGGTGCAGCATCATCACCGGCTCCGGACAGCTCAGGCCAGTCGCATCCAGGGTGTGGTCGGCAGACAGGGTTTGGGTCATGAAAAACTCCAGATCAAGCGGGCATTCAGGCAGACGGTCGAGACGGACAGTGTAGCGGCGCAGCACAGGCCCGACGCACAGTGCGACCCCTCGCCGCGGCGCATCGGGGGTCAGCGTCGGACGCTGTCGAGTCGGCGCAGGTGGCAGGTGACTTCCTCGCGATCATGGTACAGCTGCTTGCAGCCGATCTGGACCTTGATGCCACGGGCCTTGAAGCCATCCTCGATACGGTCGAGCAACCGGCGCACTTCGGCATAGCGCTGCTTCATCGGCAACTTCAGATTGACCACCGCTTCGCGGCAGAGGTTCTCGCCCAACCAGGTTTCCAGCAGGGCAGCGTTGCGCGCGGGCTTCTCGACGATGTCGCAGACCATCCAGTCCACGGTCTGCCTTGGCTTGTAGGTGAAGCCATCGGCCATCAGATGAGTGACTAGGCCGGTGTCCATCAGGCTCTGCGCCATTGGCCCGTTGTCGATGGCGGTGACCAGCATGCCGCGGCGGACCAGTTGATAGGTCCAGCCACCCGGCGCGGCGCCCAGGTCCACGCCGGTCATGTCGCCGTGCAGGCGCTCGTCCCACTGCTCGCGGGGAATGAAGTGGTGCCACGCCTCCTCCAGCTTCAGGGTCGAGCGGCTGGGCGCTTCGCGGGGGAATTTCAACCGCGGGATGCCCATCGGCCACATGGCGAAGTTGCCCGCCTCGGCCACCCCGAGAAAGACTTCGCGGCCGCTCTTGAAGGTGAGCAGCAGGCGCGGCAGGTGGGGATCATCCACCAGACGGCCAGCACCGAGCAGGGCCTTGCGCAGCGGGGCCTCGAACTTCTTGCAGAAGTTCGACAGCTCCTTGCCATCGTTGGTGTCGAGCACTTCCAGCCACAGGCTCCCGCAGACTGGATAGGACGACAGCTGTTCGAGCAGCACGCTGATGCGATCGGTCTCGGGCAGCTGCACGAAGTCGCCACGCGCCCACTGCCGGGGAAATATCAAGTCACTAAACCGCAACTCGCTCATCAGCCGTGCCGGACCGGCCGGTTCGTGGCAGATGAGTTCGGCGCAGGCGGTCTGCGGCTTGGCCTTGGCATAGCCGGCAACCCCCAGCCGTGCGGCGTGTTCAGCGATCTCCGAGCAGACCTCGCCTTCGAAGCCGGGGCGGCAATGCATAAACAACGTATTCATAAAGAGACTTTCACTGCCTGGGGCCGAAATCGGCGCATGATAAAGGAAATCGGAACCCCCGGCATGTACCGGAAGTCCCTCACTGAAAGAACCTGATTATTCAGCCCGTGCCGTGCGGGCCCGAAAAGGAGCTGACAGATGCCTTCCCTCGATAGCCTGAAAACCCTCAACACCCTGGACGTTGCCGGCACGTCCTATCACTACTTCAGCCTGCCCGAAGCCGCCAAGAGCCTGGGCGATCTGCAACGACTGCCGATGTCGCTCAAGGTGCTGCTGGAAAACCTGCTGCGCTGGGAAGACGGCAAGACCGTCACCGGTGATGACCTGCGCGCCCTCGCCGACTGGCTGCATGAGCGCCGCTCCGACCGCGAGATCCAGTACCGCCCGGCGCGCGTACTGATGCAGGACTTCACCGGGGTGCCGGCCGTGGTCGACCTGGCTGCCATGCGCGCCGCAGTGGCCAAGGCCGGTGGCGATCCACAGCGGATCAATCCGCTGTCGCCGGTGGATCTGGTGATCGACCACTCGGTGATGGTCGACCGTTATGCCAGCGAACAGGCGTTCGAAGAAAACGTCGACATCGAAATGCAGCGCAACGGTGAGCGCTATGCGTTCCTGCGCTGGGGCCAGAGCGCGTTCGACAACTTCAGCGTGGTGCCACCGGGTACCGGCATCTGCCACCAGGTCAACCTGGAGTACCTGGGCCGTACGGTCTGGACCAAGGATGAGGACGGCCGCACCTACGCTTTCCCCGACACCCTGGTGGGGACCGACTCGCACACCACCATGATCAACGGCCTGGGCGTGCTGGGCTGGGGCGTCGGCGGCATCGAAGCCGAAGCGGCCATGCTCGGCCAGCCGGTGTCGATGCTGATCCCCGAAGTGATCGGCTTCAAACTCACTGGCAAGCTCAAGGAAGGCATCACCGCCACCGACCTGGTGCTGACCGTGACGCAGATGCTGCGCAAGAAAGGCGTGGTCGGCAAGTTCGTCGAATTCTACGGTGACGGCCTGGCCGATCTGCCTCTGGCCGACCGCGCGACCATTGCCAACATGGCGCCAGAGTACGGTGCGACCTGCGGCTTCTTCCCGGTGGACGACGTGACCCTGAGCTATCTGCGCCTGTCTGGTCGGCCGGATGCGACGGTGCAGTTGGTCGAGGCCTACTGCAAGGCCCAGGGCATGTGGCGCCTGCCCGGCCAGGAGCCGGTATTCAGCGATACCCTGGCGCTGGACATGGGCGAGGTCGAGGCCAGCCTGGCGGGCCCCAAGCGTCCCCAGGACCGCGTGGCACTGCCCAAGGTCAGCGCAGCGTTCAACGATTTCATCGGTCTGCAGCTCAAACCGACCAGCAAGGAAGAAGGCCGCCTGGAAAGCGAAGGTGGCGGTGGCGTGGCCGTGGGCAATGCCGACCAGACCGAAGGCACGCCCTACACCTGGCGTGGCCAGACGCACAATCTGCAACACGGGGCGGTGGTCATCGCCGCCATTACCTCGTGCACCAACACCTCCAATCCCAGCGTGATGATGGCTGCCGGGCTGGTGGCCAAGAAAGCGGTCGAAAAAGGCCTGACCACCAAACCCTGGGTCAAGACGTCGCTGGCTCCGGGCTCCAAGGTGGTGACCGACTACTACAAGGCAGCCGGCCTGACCCAATACCTGGACACCTTGGGCTTCGACTTGGTGGGTTACGGCTGCACCACCTGCATCGGCAACTCGGGGCCGCTGGACGAGCCCATCGAGCAGGCGATCCAGAGCGCCGATCTGACCGTCGCTTCGGTGCTCTCGGGCAACCGCAACTTCGAGGGCCGGGTGCATCCGCTGGTGAAGACCAACTGGCTGGCTTCGCCGCCACTGGTGGTGGCCTATGCCCTGGCCGGCAGTGTGCGCACCGACATCAGCAGCGAACCGCTGGGCACCGGCATCGATGGTCAGCCGGTCTACCTGCGCGACATCTGGCCGACTCAGCAGGAGATCGCCGACGCCGTGGCCAAGGTCGATACGGCCATGTTCCACAAGGAGTACGCCGAAGTCTTCGCTGGTGATGCACAGTGGCAGGCCATCGAGGTGTCACAAGAGCCCACCTATGTATGGCAGGCGGATTCGACCTACATCCAGCACCCGCCTTTCTTCGAGGACATTGCCGGTCCGGCCCCGGTCATCGCCGACGTGAAGGACGCCCGCACTCTGGCATTGCTGGGGGATTCGGTGACCACTGACCACATCTCCCCCGCCGGCAACATCAAGGCCGACAGTCCCGCTGGACGTTACCTGCGCGAAAAGGGCGTGGAACCGCGAGACTTCAACTCCTATGGCTCGCGCCGTGGCAACCATGAAGTGATGATGCGCGGCACGTTCGCCAACATCCGCATCCGCAACGAAATGCTCGGGGGAGAAGAAGGCGGCAATACCCTGTTCATTCCGACGGGCGAAAAACTGCCGATCTACGATGCAGCCATGCGCTACCAGGCAGCGGGAACACCGCTGGTGGTCGTTGCCGGTCAGGAGTACGGGACCGGTTCCAGCCGCGACTGGGCGGCCAAGGGGACCAACCTGCTCGGCGTCAAGGCCGTGGTGGCCGAGAGCTTCGAGCGCATCCACCGCTCCAACCTGGTCGGCATGGGTGTGCTGCCGCTGCAATTCACCAACGGCCAGAGCCGCAAGAGCCTGGGGCTGACCGGGCAGGAGACGCTGGATATCGTTGGTTTGACGGGTGCGCATCTGCAGCCCCACATGCGTCTGGACCTGCTCATCCGTCGCGAAGGTGGCCAGGAAGAAACCGTGGAGCTGCTGTGCCGGATCGACACACTCAATGAGGTGGAGTATTTCCGCTCCGGTGGGATCCTGCATTATGTGCTGCGTCAGTTGATTGGTAATCCGGTGGTGTGATTAAGCCACGGGTTGGTTATGTACGTGGCGAATCTGCGACACCGCATGTGACGCTGACGCGGCTTGCGCCGCTGCTACAGGGATCTCAAGTTTCTGTAGCAGCGGCGCAAGCCGCGTCCGGGGGCCTCAACCTGATTGAAACATTCGGTTTCAAATAAACGCGCCTCATATTCATTTGGTTCTTGTTCTCATTCTTGTTTATCCAGTGCAATAGCGGCCTTCCAAATCGGTGGCCACCTGTTCGCAGGAACCGCAGCCTGCCCGCGCGGCTGTCGGTGTCGTGAATCGAGAACGTTTTCCCATGTCCAAGAAATCCCGCTCGAAAATCTGGTTTCTGGTGCACAGCTGGTTGGCCCTGCCGATCTGGTTCTTCGTGCTGATCGTTTGTGTCACCGGCACGCTGGCGGTGGTCAGCACCGAAATCATGTGGCTGATCAACCCGGAAATGCGCGCCAACAAGCCGTCCGATGACGCCCAGCCCTTGAACTACGACCAGTTGATGAGCGCCATCCAGCGCGATCACCCCGAACTGCGCGTCAGTAACCTCACCCATCCGGACGGCGACTACTTCGCGGTCAACGCCAGCGTGACCTACCCGGACGGCCGTTCACCCACGGTCTACGTGAACCCCTACACCGGCGCGCTGCAAGGCGTCAGTCCGGCATTCGATTTCCCGGCCTTCACCCGCGCCCTGCATGGCTGGTGGCTGGTGCCCTTCACCAACGGTTTCTCCTGGGGCTGGTACCTGGTGTCGTTCCTCGGGCTGCCGTTGCTGGTGTCGCTGATCACCGGGCTGGTGGTCTACAAGAAGTTCTGGAAGGGCTTCCTCAAGCCCACCCTGCGCCTGAACCAGGGCGCCCGGGTGTTCTGGGGCGATTTCCACCGCCTCAGTGGCATCTGGTCGATCTGGTTCATCGCCGTGATCGCGATCACCGGCGTGTGGTTCCTGATTCGCGCCATCCTCTACGACAACCAGATCAGCATCTCCAGCTATTCACCGGTGACTTCGGTGATCGCGCGGGCCGACGTACCGCTGGTGGCCAATGGCACCCCGGCACCGATGATTCCGGTCGAACAGGCGATTGCCGTGGTCAAGCAGCAGGTGCCCGACCTGGATGCCAGCTACGTGTCCCTGCCGCTCAATGCCTACAGCCCGATGGAAGTCGGCGGTCGCAGCTGGTACCCGCTGATGTTCCAAACCGCCACCATCAACCCCTACACGGGGCAGTTGATCAGCTCGCACCTGCTGGGCGACCGCAACCCGCTGGAATTCGTCACCGAATCCATGCGCCCGCTGCACACCGGTGACTTCGGGGGCCTGTGGATCAAACTCATCTGGGCCTTCTTCGGCCTGCTGCTGAGCATGATGGTGCTCAGCGGCCTGATGATCTGGAGCAAGCGCACGGCCCTGGCGACCGCACAGGCGTTCAAGCGCAGCAATCGCCAGGAAGCCGCGCAGATGCCCGTCGGCGACCTGCGTCCAATGGCCCATACCACCGCGGAGCGCAGCCTGTGAGCCGAGTCGTCACTGCCCCTTCGCCCTCGCCGCTGTCGCGTTTCTGGCGCAAGTGGCGCTTCCACATCAACGTGTTGCTGGTGCTGATTCCACTCGGCTTCATGCCGCACTACTTCGCCGAAAACGCTATGGATCGCGGTGACAGCGGCCTGGGCGAACGCACCGTCGGCGACATCGCCGTCGGGCCCTGGAGCCTGACCCTGGCCGAGCGCCGCATCGAAGGCCCGACTGCCGAAAGCGGTCAGGACATCAAGTACTTCACCGCTGCCCTGTGCAAGTCCTGCATCGATCAGGTCAAGGCTACCTACCTGCGCATCGGCAAGCCGCGCAGCCTGAGGGCTGCGGGCGTGATCTTCTTCGGCAGCGGCTACCGCATGTTCGCCGGCCTGCCGGTGCCGAGCAAAACCGAGACCGATGCGCAGCTGTGGATCACCATGGAAGGCTGGGACGGCTCCATGCATCAGACCTCCATTCCCTTGAGCCAGGCGTCGCCCGCAACGGTGGCCTGGCTGAAGAACCGCCAAGGAATCCAACCATGATCCGCGTTTCATTCACCCGCTGGCCCGCCCTCATGCTCGGGCTGCTCGCCGCCGCCTGCAGCGGTGTTGCCCTGGCCCACAACCCCATGTGCGAATGCAAGCAGATCGACGATCAGCAGATTCGCTGCACAGGGGGGTTCTCCGATGGCAGCGGCGCGCCGGGGGTGACCCTGGACGTGGTCGGCTATGACGAAAGCATTCTGGTGCCCGGCAAGCTGGGCAGCGATTCGACGGTGACCTTCAAGCGTCCCGATGCCGAATTCTATGTGCTGTTCGATGCCGGTCCCGGCCATGTCGTGGAAATCGACCAAGCCGACATCCAAGCACCATGAGTACGCCGGTCACCCAGATCGTCCGCCCTGCCGGGGCGGGTCATGAAACCCTCTACGTCGGCCTGCTCTGCCTGTTCATCCTGCTGGCCGCAGCCGGCGTGGTGGCCTGGCACGGTGTCAGCCACGAGCCCGTGGCGGTGCCGGCCCATCAGCTCGACGCACGGCGCGACCTGACGCCTGCCGAACAGGGCATCTACGCCGACTTGCGGGTGACCCTGGACGAGGTGCGCCTGCTCGCCGAGGAACAGCCCGAACCGGTGACGCCTGCGCAGTTGGCCAGCGAAGGCTTCGCACCCTTCGCCCAGGACGCCAGCTCGGTCAGCCGGGGTAGTCATGCGTGGGAAATGGTTCAGAGCTCCTATGTGGGCCTGAGCCAGGCACCCGAGGTGGCCGGTTCGTTCCTGCTACGAGTGAACGGGCCCGACGCGGATGTCTGGATCAATCGCGCTTCTTCGGCCAGCACACCTTCGCAGATGGATGACAAGACGCTCGCCGCCGCCGGCTGGCAACAGGTGATCGCCCAGTTCGACACCGGTGTCACCCGCCAGCACCGCCATTGAATACGCCCTCTTCCCCAGGATTTTTCATGCCCCGATCTATCGCCCGCCGTCCGTTGCTGCGACTCCTGTCCGTCGCAGTCCTGGGCACCCTGCTCAACAGCACCGCCTGGGCCGCCGACGGCAAACCGCTGCGCATCGGCATCACCCTGCACCCCTACTACAGTTATGTGGCGAACATCGTCGGCGACAAGGCCGAGGTGGTGCCGTTGATCCCGGCCGGGTTCAACCCCCATGCATACGAGCCTCGAGCCGAGGACATCAAGCGCATCGGCAGCCTGGACGTGGTCGTGCTCAATGGCGTCGGCCATGACGACTTCGCCGACCGCATGATCGAAGCCAGCGAAAAGCCCGACATCGCCGTGATCGAGGCCAATGCCGACGTGCCGCTGCTGGCCGCCACCGGGACCATGGCCCGCGGCGCCGGCAAGGTGGTCAACCCGCACACCTTTCTGTCCATCAGCGCGTCCATTGCTCAGGTCAACAACATTGCCCGCGAACTGGGCAAGCTCGATCCGGACAACGCCAGGTTCTATACCGCCAATGCACGTGCCTACGGCAAGCGCCTGCGCACGCTGCGTGCCGATGCCCTGGCCAAGCTGACTCAGGCACCCAACGCCGAGCTGCGGGTCGCCACGGTGCACGCGGCCTATGACTACCTGTTGCGCGAGTTCGGTCTGGAAGTCACTGCCGTGGTCGAGCCGGCCCATGGCATCGAACCCAGCCCCAGCCAGTTGAAGAAGACCATCGACCAGTTGCGGGCACTGGACGTCAAGGTGATCTTCTCGGAGATGGATTTCCCCTCGACCTACGTCGAAACCATCCAGCGCGAATCGGGCGTCAAGATGTACCCGCTCTCGCACATTTCCTATGGCCAATACAGCGCCGACAAGTACGAGAAGGAAATGGGCGGCAACCTCGACACCGTGGTACGGGCGATTCAGGAGGCCGGCGCATGACCGCGGCCGAACCCTTCGCTCTGGCTCACTGCGGACCAGCCATCGATTTCGATCAGGTCGGCCTGGTGCTGGGCCGTACGCAGATTCTCGACGATGTCAGCTTCCGCGTGGCCAGCGGCAGCGTACATGCGCTGGTCGGGCCCAACGGCGGTGGCAAGAGCTCGCTGATCAAGACCCTGCTGGGGCAGATGCCCCACCGCGGGCAACTGAGTCTGCAATGGCCGGGCAGTCCCGGTGTGATCGGCTACGTGCCGCAGGCGCTGGAATTCGACCGTGGCCTGCCGATGACGGTCGACGACTTCATGGCCGCCATGTGCCAGCGTCGGCCGGCGTTTCTCGGCCTCTCCCGGCACTATGCCGGCGCCATTGGCGAAGCGCTCGAACGCGTGGGCATGCAGGACAAGCGCAAACGTCGCATGGGCGCGCTGTCGGGCGGTGAACGCCAACGCGTGCTGCTGGCGCAAGGCCTGATCCCGGCGCCGCAGTTGCTGATTCTCGACGAACCCATGTCTGCCCTCGACGAGGCTGGTATCCAGGTGTTCGAGCGGTTGCTGCTGGACTGGCAGCAGGCCGGCATCACGGTGATGTGGATCGAGCACGACCTGGAAGCGGTCAAGCGCCTGGCCGACCGGGTCACCGGGCTCAACCGCCGCGTGCTGTTCGACGCCACACCGGCCGAGGCACTCACGCCGGGCCGACTGTTGACGCTGTTCTCCACCCATCCCCGCGCCGGAGGCCTCGCCTGATGGACTACGAACAGTTTCGTCTGGCCATCCAGGGCCTGGCCTCGGACGGTTACCTGCCCGCTGCGCTGGCCTACGGGTTCGTGGTCAACGCCTTGATCGCCGGCCTGCTGATCGGTCCGGCCCTGGGCGGCCTGGGCACCCTGGTGGTGGTCAAGCGCTTCGCGTTCTTCTCCGAAGCGGTAGGCCATGCCGCACTGACGGGCGTGGCCATCGGCATCCTGCTCGGCGAACCCTACACCGGCCCTTACGGCAGCCTGTTCGGCTACTGCCTGTTGTTCGGCATCGTGCTCAACTACCTGCGCAACCGCACCGGCCTGGCGCCGGATACCCTGATCGGCGTATTCCTCTCGGTATCCCTGGCCCTGGGAGCCAGCCTGCTGCTGACCCTGGCCGGCAAGATCAACGTGCACATTCTCGAGAACGTGCTGTTCGGTTCGGTGCTGACGGTGAACGGCAACGACCTGCTGGTACTGGCCGTGGTCGGCGCGCTGGTGCTGAGCCTGAGCCTGCCGCTGTACAACCGCATCATGCTGGCCAGCTTCAACCCGCAACTGGCCGCCGTACGCGGCGTGGCGGTAAAAGCGCTGGATTACCTGTTCGTGATTCTGGTGACGCTGATCACCGTGGCGGCGGTCAAGGTCATCGGCGCGATCCTGGTCGGTGCGCTGCTGGTGATACCGGCAGCGGCGGCGCGGCTCTTGAGCCAGTCGCTGAAGGGGTTCTTCTGGATCTCGGTGATCATCGCCACGCTGAGCACGCTGTGCGGGATCCTGCTGCCGATCCTCTTCGATCTGCCGGTACCCTCCGGCGCCGCCATCATTCTGGTCGCAGGCGTGGCCTTCGCCCTCGCCGCCATCGCCCGCGGCACCTTGCCCAGCCTCAGAGGGAACATCGGATAAATGCCTATTCTGCGCAAACTGACAGCGGCCCTGACCCTGTGTGCGGTGCTCGCCCCCGCCGCCTTCGCCGCCGAGCCGGTGAAAGTCCTCGCCAGCCTGCCGATCACCTACGGCCTGGGCCAGCTGCTGCTCAAGGACAGCGGCGTGCAGCTGCAGCGTGCAGCCGCGGCCAACCTGCCCGGCTCCCGGCAGAATGCCTATTTCACCGGCCGCGGTGCAGAAGCCCTGGCCGGCCTGGCCAGTTCCGCCGATGCGGTGATCGGATTGCGCTCGCTGTGGCCCGACGATTCGCTGTACCCGCTGGCACGCCGCAGTAACATTCGCATCGTCGAGATCGACGCGGCGCGCCCGGTGGACGGGGTACTGCCCGGTATCGCCGTCCAGCCCGGCGTCAGTGGCCTGAACAGCCAGCCCTGGTTGTCGAGCAACAACATGGGGCGCATGGCCGATGTCATGGCCGCCGATCTGGTGCGTCTGGCACCCGCCGCCAAGCCGCGGATCGATGCCAATCTGGCCGCGCTCAAGCAGCAATTGCTCAAGCTCAGCGCCGACAGCGAAGCCCGCCTGGCCAAGGTCGACAATGTCAGCGTGATCAGCCTCAGCGACCGCTTCGCCTACCTGACCGCCGGCCTCAACCTGGACACTGTCGCCACCCAGGCGCTCACCGACGAGCAATGGGATGCCGCGCAACTGGAGAACCTGAGCACGACGCTCAAGGACAACGACGTCGCTCTGGTCATCGACCATCGGCAACCCCCCGAAGCGGTCAAGGCGGCCATCACCGCCGCAGGTAGCAAACTGCTGGTATTGGCCGAGGAAAGCGATGACCCGATCGCCGACCTGCAGGCGCACATGAACGCCGTCGTCCAGGCCCTCTGACCCCTTCCTGGCCCAAGGCGATGCGCACGCTTCGCCCTTGGCCTGACAGCGCACGCCCCCCCCCGCCCCCGCTCCTGCCGAAATTCGATTCAACCTTTTTCCGACTTGGCCGAGAACCTGTCAAAGCCCCACGGAATGAATGGACACTCATGCGTAACAATCAGCCTATCACTCAGCGCGAACGGACTTTCCCTGCTCAACAGCGCCTGATTTCTACGACCGACACTCAAGGAATGATTACCTACTGCAACGATGCGTTCGTGGAGATCAGCGGGTTCACCCGGGACCAGCTGATTCGCGCGCCGCACAACACCGTGCGCCATCCGGACGTCCCGCCGGCGGTGTTCGAGCACATGTGGGCGACCCTGCGCCAGGGTCTGCCGTGGATGGGTATCGTCAAGAACCGTTGCGAGAACGGCGACTACTACTGGGTCAATGCCTACGTCACCCCGGTGCTGGAAAACAAGCAGGTGGTGGGGTACGAATCGGTTCGGGTCAAGCCGACCGCCGAGCAGATACGCCGGGCCCAGGCGCTCTATGAACGGTTGAACAAAGGCAAATCCGCAGTACCCGGCCGCGATCGCTGGATGCCGGTGGTACAGGATTGGCTGCCGTTCATTCTGGTCAGCCAGATCAGCTTCATGATCGGCGCCTGGCTCAATACGTCGTGGGGCTTCGCCCTGGCGGCAGGCCTGTCGATTCCATTGGGCCTGATCGGCCTGAGCTGGCAGCAGCGCGGCATCAAGCGCCTGCTCAAGCTGGCGGATCAGACCACGTCCGACCCGCTCATCGCGCAGATGTACACTGACAGCCGCGGCGCCCAGGCGCGTCTGGAAATGGCCATCCTCAGTCAGGAAGCGCGCCTCAAGACTTGCCTGACCCGTCTGCAGGACACCGCCGAACACCTGACCGGTCAGGCCCGGCAGTCGGATGCCCTGGCTCACCAGAGCTCCCAAGGCCTGGACCGTCAGCGCCTGGAAACCGAACAGGTCGCCGCGGCGGTGAACCAGATGGCAGCCACCACCCAAGAGGTCGCCAGCCATGTACAGCGCACCGCCGATGCCACTCAGGAAGCCAATCGCCTGACCAGTCGCGGCCGCGACATCGCTGGTGAAACCCGCGAGGCGATCCAGCGATTGTCGGTGGTGGTGGGCGAAACCGGGCAGACCGTGACGCAGCTGGCCAAGGACAGCGACGAGATCGGCGGCGTGGTGGATGTGATCAAGGGCATCGCCGACCAGACCAACCTGTTGGCGCTCAACGCGGCCATCGAAGCGGCGCGCGCAGGCGAGATGGGTCGCGGCTTTGCCGTGGTCGCCGATGAAGTCCGCCAGCTGGCACAACGCACCAGCGAATCGACCGGACAGATCCACGGGCTGATTGCCAAGCTGCAGCAGACCGCCAACAACGCCGTGCAGACCATGGATGCCGGTCACCGCCAGGCCGAAGATGGCGTGGCCCGGGTGCTTGAGGCTGACCGTGCGTTGATCGGCATCAGCGAGGCGGTGGCCAACATCACCGACATGACCACCCAGATCGCCGCAGCCACCGAAGAGCAAAGCGCGGTGGCCGAGGAGATCAGCCGCAACATCACCACCATCTCGCACCTGGCCGATGAAACCAGCGAGCAGGCGCAGAACTCGGCCTTGCTCAGCGAAGAGCTGACCAAGACCGCCAACAGCCAGTACTCGCTGGTGGAGCGCTTCAACCGCTGATCGGCCTCTGGATGCGCGGCGCCGCCTTCACGGCAGCCCGCGCGTCCAGCCTGCAGATCAGGACAGAAAAGCCACGATCCGGTCGGCAGCGGTCTGCAGATGCTGGTCGTGGCTGAACCCCGAGGCCTTCAACGGCTTCAGATCGTGGTCGGCCGCGCTCAGCCAGTACATTTCGATCTCTTCCGACAGTTCATAGCCCGCCACCGTCTCGCAGTTGCCCAGTGCATCGCGCTCGCCCTGAATGATCAGGGTCGGCGTGCGCAGCTTGGCCAGGTGCTCGACGCGCGGTTTCTCCGGTTTGCCCGCCGGGTAGAACGGATATCCCAGGCACACCAGCGCATCGGCGTCCAATTCGTCGGCCAGCAGGCTGGCCATGCGTCCGCCCATGGACTTGCCACCCACCGCCAGGGTTCCGGTCACCAGGGGACGCACCAGGGCGTAGGCCTGCCGCCAGCTCTCCAGCAGGCTTGCCTGCGGGCTGGGCGGACGTTTGCTGCCGCCACTGCGGCGCTGGGCCATGTAGGGAAACTCGAAGCGCACCACGCTGACACCGGTGGCCGCCAGACGCTCGGCCATGGCGTTCATGAACGGGCTGTCCATGGGCGCTCCGGCACCGTGCGCCAGGATCAGGCAAGGCGCCTGGGCGCCGGTCTGGGCGGGATTCCACAGCCAGCCGTTGTCTTGCATGCGTTGGGTCCACTGGTCTTCGCTCATGATCTTTCCATCGACGTTTGGCACTATTGGCGATTTACGGACTCTGAGGCAAAACGCGGCGCAGGAACAGTGCCCGATGCAGGATGGCGCTACACTAGGCCGTCGTGTGCAGTGCCATCATCCAGGCACGCCTTCCCAACCTTTTTCGCCAAGGATAGCGATTCATGAACTTCGACTGGCACAGCGCGCCCATCACTCGTTACACCCCGTTGGACCGAGGCTATCGCAACACGCAGAACGTGCGGCGCTTCCTCACCGAGGCCTGCGGCCCCAGCTTTCATTTCGACCGCGCCTTCATGGCCTGGCTCAAGAGTGGCGAGGCCAAGACCATGGGCCAGGTCGCAGATCACTGGAAGCTGATGCATCGGCGCTGACGCATGAAGCGGTGGCCGGGTGGCAAAACGCTGCTTTAATGAGTGCAACCCTTACCGTCCACTGTCCTGCGACAGGAGTACCCGATGGATCGCCTCAGTGCCAAAGACTTCTCCCCCGAGCTGCTCGAGCTGTACGACTTCTACGCTCACGGCAAGATCAACCGCCGCGAGTTTCTCGACCGCGCCGCGTTGTTCACTTTCGGTGGGCTGACCGCGGGCGCATTGCTGGCCAGCCTGAGCCCTAATTACGCGCTGGCCCAGCAGGTGGAATTCACCGACCCGCAGATCATTGCCGAGTACGTCACCTACCCGTCGCCGAACGGTCACGGCCAGGTGCGTGGCTATCTGGTGCGGCCGGCCCAGGCGACCGGCAAGGTCCCCGGCGTGGTGGTGGTGCACGAAAACCGTGGCCTGAACCCCTATATCGAAGACGTCGCGCGACGGGTCGCCAAGGCTGGCTACATGGCGCTGGCGCCCGACGGGCTGAGCTCGGTCGGCGGCTACCCCGGCAACGACGACAAGGGCCGAGCCTTGCAGGAGAAAGTCGACCCGACCAAGTTGATGAACGACTTCTTCGCCGCAATTCCATGGCTGATGCAGCATGAGGGCAGCACCGGCAAGGTCGGCATGACCGGCTTCTGCTATGGCGGTGGCGTCTCCAATGCCGCGGCGGTGGCCTATCCGGAGCTGGCCTGCGCGGTGCCCTTCTATGGTCGCCAGGCCGATGCCAAGGATGTGCCGAAGATCAAGGCACCCCTGCTCCTGCATTTCGCCGAGCTGGACACACGCATCAACGAGGGCTGGCCGGCCTACGAAGCGGCGCTCAAGGCCGCCGGCAAGACCTACGAGGCATACATCTACCCCGGCGCCAACCATGGCTTTCACAACGATTCCACCCCTCGCTACGACAAGGCCGCAGCCGACCTGGCTTGGGAGCGTACTCTGGGCTGGTTCGAAAAGTACCTGAGCTGACGTAGAATGCCGGCCCTTTGCAGCCGTGATTTGAACCATGAACGCCGACGCCCTCGCCACCTTGCACCAACACCTGCTTCAGGCCCTCACGCAGCCACCGCTGGAAACCCGCCGGCTGTTTCACGGCCGCGGACGGCGCTGGCCAGGGCTTGAGCAACTGACGGTCGATTGGCTGCAGGGCATCGTGCTGGTGTCGCTGTTCAAGGAGCCGCCGCCCGAGCAACTGACCGCCTTGCAACATCTACTGGTTCAACTGGGCGACTCGCCGGAGTGGGCCAGCAGCGGCGCGCGCAGCCTTGCCCTGCAACACCGCTACCTACCCTGCAGCGACGTGCAATGGCTGGTCGGCGAGGCGCAAGAGCAGGCGATCCTGACCGAAAACGGTCTGCACTACCGTATCGACCTGGGGCGCAAGCAGAACAACGGGCTGTTCCTGGACATGCGCTACGGCCGCGACTGGGTACGGGAGAACGCCCAGGGCCGACGGGTGCTCAACCTGTTCGCCTACACCTGTGGGTTCTCCGTGGCCGCGATCGCCGGTGGCGCCGCCCATGTGGTGAACCTGGACATGTCGCGCGCCGCCCTGAGCCGGGGACGTGAGAACCATCACCTCAATGGTCACGACCTGGGCAAGGTCAGTTTCCTGGGGCACGATCTGTTCAAGTCCTGGGCGCGAGTCTGCAGGGACGGCCCATACGACATGGTCATCATCGACCCGCCGTCGTTCCAGAAAGGCAGCTTTCTGCTGACCAAGGATTACCAGCGGGTGCTGCGTCGTCTGCCGGAACTGCTCAGCGAATCGGGTGTGGTACTGGCCTGCATGAACGATCCGGCGCTGGGCCCGGAGTTTCTCGTCGAGGAATTGCGTCGCGAGGCGCCGGGCCTGCGTCTGGAGCGACGTCTGGACAATCCGCCGGAGTTTGCCGACATCGATCCGGCCAGTGGCCTCAAGGCATTGGTGTTCGTGCAAGGTTGAATGGGTGCGGCGAAGGGAGGATCAGAAGGGGCCTAACATACCGTACGGCGACTGACCATCTTAAATATTGAACGCTTTTGCGTGCCTGGCGAACCAAGTAAAAGAGAGCCACCGGGAGGTGAGAGTCCCGGCGGCTCGGGTGACACATCGAATGAAACCTTGAGAGGTATCCGCCATGTCAGCGCAGGAATATAACACCATCCGCCACACCCCTGTCAGTGCATTGGGCTCGATCCCGGCCAGTCAGTTGATTGCTTTTGTCGAAGCCTGCCGTCCGCTGGTGCGCGACGCGATCCTGAATGCCAGATTGACCCGATGAGCCTGCTGGTAGTGTGCAGCCCCGCCATGGCGGGGCTTTTTAATGTCCGCAGAACCGGTTTCAAGGCTGACGCTGGGTGATCAGGGTGCGCACCCGCTCGCTCAACGCTTCCAGCGCAAACGGCTTGGTCAGCACCTCGGTGCACGGTTGCAGATGGCATTGGTCCAGGGTCAGGTTCTGCGCATAGCCGGTGATGTACAGCACAGGCAGTCCAGGTCGAGTCACCCGCCCCAGTTCTGCCATCTGCCGGCCATTCAGGCCGCCCGGCAGGCCCACGTCCGTCACGAGCAGATCGATGCGCACCGTCGACTGCAGCAGGTCGCGCCCCTGAGCGCTGTCTGCGGCCTGCAGGACCACATAGCCCAGACTTTCCAGCAACTCGGCCACAGCGTCGCGCACCGATGCCTCGTCGTCGACCACCAGCACCGTCTCGCCGGCCCCCCCCGTTTCGATGGGCGCATGACCCGTATCGACGGGGGCGACATCCATGCCGGCACAATGCCTGGGCAGGTACAGGCTGACCGTAGTGCCGTGGCCTGGCTGCGACTGGATCTTCACCAGTCCGCCGGATTGCCGGGCGAATCCGTAGATCATGGACAAGCCAAGGCCGGTGCCCTCGCCGACCGGTTTGGTGGTGAAGAACGGCTCGAACACCTTGGCCATCACCTCGTCGGTCATCCCCGAGCCGTTGTCGGTGACGTGTAGCACCAGGTACTCCCCCGCCTGCACCTCGTGGTTGTATTCGTCACTGTAGGGCAACCACTGGTTCGCGGTTTCGATGGTGATGCGGCCACCCGCAGGCATGGCGTCGCGAGCGTTGATGCACAGGTTGAGCAAGGCGTTTTCCAACTGCGTCGGATCGATCAGGGCGGTCCATAACGCGGGGGTATCGCGCACACTCAACTCGATGGCCGGTCCGACAGAACGCCGCACCAATTCTTCCAGGCCACGAATCAGCGCGTTGACGTCGGTCGGCACCGGCGCCAGGGTCTGGCGACGGGAGAACGCCAGCAGGCGATGGGTCAGCGACGCGGCGCGCTTGACCGCGCCCTGGGCCACGTTCAGGTAGCGTTCCAGATCATCCATACGCCCCTGCTTGAGGCGCATGTGCATCAACTCCAGGCTTCCGGACAGGCCCGCCAACAGGTTGTTGAAGTCGTGGGCGATGCCGCCGGTCAGTTGGCCCACAGCCTCCATCTTCTGCGCCTGATGCAGCGCCGCCTCGGCCTTTTCCCGTTCGGCGATGGCGATGCGCACGCGCTCTTCGAGGGTCTGGTTCAGCTCCATGACGGCAGCCTCGGCTTTCTTGCGTGCCGTCACGTCGATGGACGAGCCGATCAAGCCGATGACCTCGCCGTCCTCGTCCACCAGGGGCGTCTTGAGCGACAGCCAGGTCGCCGCCGTGCCGTCGGGAAGGCGGACTTCTTCTTCCACTTCCTGGGTGTGGCGGCCTTCCATGATGCGCCGGTCGGTCTCCATGATCACCCTGGCCTGGACCTTGTCTTCCAGAAACTCCAGGTCGGTGCGGCCGATGTACTGCTCGGGCGGTTTGCCGATGAGTTCGCTGGTGCCGCGGTTGGCCACCAGCATCCGCCCCTGGCGATCCTTGGCGTAGACCACACCCGGCACGGCGGCGGTGAAGGTGCGCAGCAGGTGGGTCATGCGATCGCGTTCGGCCTCGGCGGCGCGGCGCTTCTGAATGTCCAGCAGGACACCGGGAAAGCGCTGCGGTCGGCCGGCTGCGTCGAATTCCACATGGCCGTTGGCTTCGATCCAGCGATAGCTGCCATCGCTTTGCAGCACTCGATACTCGCAGCGGTAATGACCGCCGTTGCCGAGCGTCTCGAACACGGCCGCTTCGACCCGGGGTCGATCCTGCGGGTGAACGCCGGCCATGGCCTCTTCCAGCGGCAGGCCTTGTGCGCAGACCTTGGCGGACAGGCCGAAGGTACGAGCGAAGCGGTCGTCGGCACTGAAGTGGTCGGCTGCGACATCCCACACCCAGGTGCCCACGATCGCCCCGGTGTCGAGGGCCAGCTGCAAGCGCTCGGCCGTATCGGGAGCATTCGGCTCGTCAGGCGCGCAGGGATCGCGAGGGTGTTCGGGAGGCTGGGTCGGCATATCGGCTCACAGCGGAACGCAGGGTGCGCTGATGGTGACCTTGACGTAGGGGTAATACAAGCCTGAGCAACGCAAAATCCCCGTAGCAGCGGCGCGAGCCGCGTCTGGATGCACCGCGGGGTATCAGACAGATCACCTTGTCCGCCGACGCGGCTTGCACCGCTGCTACAGGCCCCTCACACCACACAACCCCTGTAGATACTCTGTTACCGGTCAAGCTTTCGCGAGATGTTTTTCGCTGAAAAGCTTGGCCGTATCGAAGTCTGTACCGGTTCGGATGCAGGCCCAAAGTCCGGTCAGGTATTTACGCATGACT